>NZ_JANLVV010000025.1:0-9347 GCF_031364185.1 Salinibacterium sp.
CGTGCCGAGCAAGATCATCGCGGTGCACCTCAACTATGCGAGCCGCACCGAGGAGTTCATGACGAAGCTTCCCGATGCGCCCACCTATTTCCAGAAGCCGGTGTCGGCGATCAACAGCCACCGCGGCGCCGTGGTGCGGCCGGAAGGCTGCAAGTGGCTGAACTTCGAGGGTGAGATCGTCATCGTGATCGGACGCACCTGTCGAAACGTTTCACCACACGAAGCGGGCGACTATATCGCGGGGTACACGATCGGCAACGACTTCGGATTGCACGACTTTCGCGACACCGACGCCGGGTCGATGCTGCGCGTTAAAGGCAGCGACACGCTCGCCCCCGTCGGGCCGGGACTTGTCACCGACTGGGACTTCCGTGGCAAGCAACTGCGCACGCTGGTGAACGGCGTGGTGCGCCAGGATGACACCACCGCAGCGATGAAGTGGGACATGAACTACCTGGTGGCCGACATCGCCCGCACCATCACCCTGAGCCCGGGCGACATGCTGTTCTCGGGCACGCCCGCCTTCTCCCGACCCGTGGAACCCGGCGACATCGTCGAGGTGGAGGTCGAGGGGCTGGGCACGCTCAGCAACCATGTCGTTTCGGGGCCCGTCGCCATCCGCACGGACGTCGGCGCCCAGCCCACCGACAGCGAAGAAGTCATCTCGACTGCCCTGGGGGGCGACTGGGAGTACCGCGGCATCCGCACGCCCTCCCGAGATTTGTATCCGTCAACAGTCAAGGAGATGCCGTGATCGCGATAGCTGTCGACATGCTGTTATGCCAGCACTACGGGCAGTGCGTGTTCGAGGCACCGAAAATCTTCCACCTGAACGATGACGACAAGCTCGAGTACCTTGCCGAGGCAGACGACTCGGAACGCGCCAACGTGGAATCGGCCGTCGACGTGTGCCCGATGCAGGCCATTCGCATCGTGGAGTAGTCGTGACCGTTGTGATCGTCGGTGCCGCGATGGGAGGATTGCGCACCGCAGAAGCACTCCGAAAGTCCGGCTATGGCGGAGCGCTGGTGATGATGGGCGACGAAACGCACCTTCCCTACAACCGCCCGCCGCTCTCGAAAGACGTGCTCTCGACCACGGTGAGCCACGAAGCCGTCGCGTTTCCGGTGCGAGCAGAGGTGGCCGATGTCTCGTGGATGCTCGGCTCGGCGGTCACGTCGGTTGATCTCTCGGCGCACACCGTCACCACCCAGCTCGGCGTGAGCCAGAGTTGGTCGGCCCTGGTGATCGCCACCGGACTGCGGCCTCGACGCCTGGACTTGCCGCCCCTCGCCGGGCGCCACGCGGTTCGCTCACTCGACGACGCCATCGCGCTGCGAGCCGAGTTGCGGCCCGGAGCGCGAGTTGTCGTCGCGGGATCGGGCTTCCTCGGGTGCGAGCTGGCTGCCACCGCGACGAAGCTAGGGTGCACGGTGACCGTGGTGACTCCGAGTGAGGAGCCCATGGTTCGCCCGCTCGGCAGGCAGCTTGCTGGAGAGTTGCGGCGACGACTGGAAATCGAGGGCGTCGAGTTCGTGACATCCACTTCACTCGACGGCCTGGTCGGAGTTGATTCACTTACCCACGTCATCGTCAGTGGTGGGAGGGAGATCCGCGCCGATGTGCTCGTCGAAGCGATAGGTTCCGACTGCAACACCGAGTGGCTCGCGGGAAGCGGGATCGACCTCAGCGACGGGGTGCTCGCTGATAACGCCCTGCGTGTCGTCTCGACGGAGGGCGAGGTTCATCAGGACGTGTTCGTCGTGGGAGACGTGGCACGCTTTCCCAACCCAATGTTCGATCACGTACCGCGGCGAATCGAGCATTGGAGCATTCCGACCGACACCGGCAAACGCGCTGGCGCCGTGCTGGCCGCTCACCTGCGCAATGACGGCTCCTCCGCCGACGTCGTCGCTACCGAATTTGCACCGATGCCCTCGTTTTGGTCTCACCAGTTCGACGTCGCGCTGCAGGCGTACGGGCTTCCTGGGCTTGCGGATGACACTCACATTCTCGAAGGCGACCTTCAGGGCAAGGTCGCGATCGGCTACTTTCGGGCCGGGGTAATGGTCGGGGTGGTGGGCGTCGGCCTGAAGGCGGCACTGCTGCCCTATCGGCAGCAGATTGCCGCGGGCGCCTGAGCGCCCCTGGCACGCCCGAATGGAAGGGCTGTCCACCACGAGGCACGCCTGCTTGCCGTCGACCGCGGCGATAAGGCCGAGTTCGAGAAGCTGTACAACAGGATGAGGCCAACACTTCTGGGCTTCAGCGTTCGTGTTCCTCGCGACGGCGACCACATAACTGTCGGGTCTTGCAGGATGATAAACGACAAAGCGCCACGCGGCGCGCGCACTCCGCGCGAGTTATCGGCCGAAATGGGTGGACGGGGAACCGCAACATGCCGCCAACGACCCACGAAACAAGCCCCGGAATCGTGATGATTCCGGGGCTTTTCGGTGGATCCAAGGGGATTCGAACCCCTGACCCCCTGCATGCCATGCAGGTGCGCTACCGGGCTGCGCCATGGACCCAAGCCACCGACCCAAGCCTTCCCGCGAGCGAGAAGGCAACTTGCCAAGGATACTACATTCACGAATCAGGATGAACCGAACGCCAGCCAAGCCGGAGCGAGCGCTGACCGGTCTCTCCCCTACTGCTCGGCGGCCTTCGCCGCAGGCAGTTCGAGCGCAATGGCCGGGCAGTCTTTCCAGAGTCGCTCCAGCGAGTAATACATGCGGTCCTCCTCGTGGAAGACGTGCGCGACGATATCCCCAAAGTCGAGCAGGATCCACCGGCCTTCGGCCCGCCCCTCGCGGCGCAGTGTCTTGGCGCCCGCCTCGAGCATCTTCTCTTCAATTTCGCTGGCGATAGCCTGCACGTTGCGCTCGTTGCGCCCCGTCGCGAGGAAGAAAATGTCCGTGAGGGGAAGGGGGCCCGATACATCGAGGGCGACAAGGTCTTCACCCTGTTTAGCATCGGCGGCACGAGCCGCGACAGTCAGAAGTTCGCGAGCGCGCGAAGAGGCAGTCACATGGTCCTTAGTAAAAGTTGAGTGGGCAAGGGAGGCAATTAGAAAATATTGAAGGCAAAAGCGGCGACCAGCAATCCGGCTACCGCCACCGCCAATGACGATGCTGCGATGAGCAGCCCGGTCAGCGCCCTGGTGCCCTTGGGCTTCTGCGTGTGGGTGACGCCATGCCCAGAGGTATGCGTACTCACCGCCCGAATAGCGCGAACGGGGGATGAGTCTGTCGAAATCACTTCAGCGTCGTTCAGGTCGAACAGCGCATCGATGTTCTCGCCATCGAACCGGTCAGTCTGGCCCGTCGACGAGAGAGTGCGTGGCAGATCTACGGAACCGGTCAGCATGATCTCCCCCGTACCGGTGAGCGGCCCCCGAATATCGGTGCCCTCGGGCACGGTCGGAAGCACCAGCGCGTTGGTGGTCAGGATCCCACTGCCAATGGTGCGGCTGATTTTGCCCTCAACCAGCGCATCCTCATCGACATCATCCTGCGCGGACCAGTGACCGAGGGGCGGACTCCACGGGGAGGGAGCACCCGCACTCGGTTGTGCTGGCGGAGTCTCGCCGATAGCGGATTCCGGTGGGGCGGCGGCGAATCCGACGACTTTGTCTGCCTGCGGCACGCTCTCGGACGGTGCGGAAACGCTCGGTACGCCTTCGGTGGTTCCGCTGTCGGACTTCGCAAAAACGGCAGGAGCGAGCAGCGCATCGACGGGGGGAGCCGGGATCGTGACAGGTTCTTCGATAATGGGTGCCAGCTCCGCCGGTGCGGAGCGCGGCTCGGCGGGAAGAACCTTGAACAGGGCGTCGAACGGGGTCAGCGTCGGTTCGACGAAAGGGACCTCGTCGACTGCGGCGGCATCATCGGCCGCGACATCGTCCACACTTGCGGGTGCCGCTGCGTGCAAAACCGTGGGCCCATTGCCGAGGATTGGATCGACGAGCTGCGGCGGTAGTGCCGGAGTAACAATCGCAGGCTCGCCAGCGTCAGCGCTATCGTCGTCGAAATCCGTCTCGACGAATACGGCCGCCGCGGCGCCCGTGAGGGAACCATCCGATGCGAACTCGGGAAGCGCCGGTGGCGGCTGGAGCTCGGTGGAACGCTGTGCCTCGAGTGCGCGCAATTCACGGCGCGTCATCACGGGGTGCTCACCGACGGAGTGATCCACGATGTGCGGTGCACTCTCTCCGGAGTCGGCCGCATTCCCATCCGGTGTTATCGCGTTCTCGTGCGGCGTTGTCGCGACGTTGTCCGCTCGATCGGCGCTGTCGGAACGCACCATCGCTGGAACCACCGTGTCGGCAAGCGCCGACTCGGGCACGAAGAACTGGGGCCGCGGAGCCCCGGGACGGAAGACGTACGGGGCCGGGCTGGCGGGGGTTGGTGAGGATCCACTGGCACCGGCAGGACCTCCGGGCACAGCTTCCGGACTCTCGCCAACGACGTCCGGTCCAGTCGTGGCCGGGACCCCGGGAGCCGAGCGTCGGCCCTCAGGACTGTAGTCGCGCACTCGGTACGCGGGCGTGTCAACCTGTGCAAGCGCCTGAGTCGGCGGGAAAGCCTGGCCGCCGTGCGCTTCATCCGCCCGCAATTCGCTACCGTTCGAACCGGTGACCGGGGAATCGCCGTCGGGTCTGGTCGTCGACGAAACACGACTGACAAAACTGGGACCGTCGTAGCTGGGAACGGGAGTCTTCTGCCCCGATGTGAATACCGGCGGCTCGGAGACTAACGCTGGCGGCCCAGCCGGAGCGGCCGCGCGTCGACCCTTGGGTGCCTCGTCGCCCGGTTCACCCGCACCTGACGCAGTGCGCGCATCGTTCCAGGCGTCGCCGGAATCCTCGGGCGAATACACTTTTGCAGACTCGGGCGGCTGCCCGGTGAACTCGGCCTGTTCGACGCTCTCGTCGCGCTCGCTCTGCCGAGCCGCGCGCCGCGACTGCGGCTGCGATTCGTGGAAGGTCGTCATGAAATACTCCGATACAAATGGTGCTTGGCGATGTACTGAACCACACCATCGGGAACCAAATACCAGACCGGGAAGCCCCGGCTTACCCGATTTCTGCAATCAGTGGAAGAGATAGCCAGCGCGGGCACTTCCAGCGAGCTTACGCCCTGCTGCGGTAATCCACTAATAGTGAGGGGATGACCCGGGCGGGATACAGCAACGAAGTGTGCCAGTGTCCACACTTCATCCACGTCTTTCCATTCCATGATCTGCGCGACGGCGTCAGCACCGGTAATGAAGAAAAGATCAGCATCCGGTCGAGCTTTTCGGATGTCACGAAGGGTATCTATCGTGTAGGTCGGCCCTGCACGATCGATGTCGACCCTGCTCACCGTGAACCTCGGGTTGGCCGCAGTTGCGATGACCGTCATCAGGTAACGATGCTCGCCCTCAGTGACCGTCTTTTTCATCCACGGTTCACCGGTCGGAGCGAAGATCACCTCGTCGAGGTTGAATTTTTGCTGCACCTCACTGGCGGCGACAAGGTGACCGTTGTGGATGGGATCGAAGGTGCCGCCCATGACGCCGATACGAGCACGGCGCTGAATCCTGTCAGCCTCCTGTGCCGGTTCGGCCACCACAACTGGTTCGACCACGGGATGCGGAAGCCCTAGTGGCCCGAGCCGTGTGAGTCGCCAGCTCTGTTGGCTTTCTGTCCCTGACGATTAGCTACATCCCGGAAGCTCCACACCACAAAAGCGAGTGCGACGAAAACACCGACGGCGACCCCCGCGAACGCCAGCGGAGGCATCAGCAGTGGTGCGAGTTCCTCGGTCTCAGCGACGAGGTTGGCGAGCAGCGACATGATTCTCCGTTCGGATGGGCTCTTAAATACTAACGGCGAACCTGGCCGGCACCGCGCACGACCCACTTTGTGCTCGTGAGTTCCGCAAGCCCCATGGGGCCCCGTGCGTGTAGCTTCTGAGTAGAGATTCCCACCTCGGCACCAAAGCCGAACTCGCCACCGTCAGTGAAGCGTGTCGATGCGTTGACCATCACGACGGCAGAGTCAACCTCTGCAAGAAACCGCTCCGCGCTGCCGAGATCGTTGGTCAGGATTGACTCGGTGTGATGAGTGGAAAACCGACGGATGTGCTCGAGGGCGCGATCAAGGTCATCCACTACCCGCACCGCCAGATCGAGGCTCATGTACTCGGTCCCCCAATCGACCTCCGTGGCTGGCACTGCGTCAGGAAAAATGTGCACCGTTCGGTCATCGCCGTGAATCGTCACGCCCGACTCATGGAGCTTCGCAAGAACCGCAGGCAGCAGTCTGTTCGCCGCATCCTGATGCACAAGCAGGGTCTCCAGCGCGTTGCACACGCTGGGCCGCTGCACCTTCGAGTTGTGCACAATCTCGACGGACTGAGCAAGGTCGGCAGAGGCGTCAAGGAAGAGGTGGACGACACCTGCACCAGTCTCAATCACGGGCACCGTCGACTCGGCGACGACCGAGTTGATGAGCTCGGCGCTACCGCGTGGAATGAGTACGTCGACGAGGCCTCGCGCACGCATCAGCTGCCGCGCCCCCTCCCGCCCGAACTCGTCGATCGTCTGCACGGCATCGACCGGCATGCCCGACTCCACGAGCGCAGACCGGACTACCTCCACCAGCACGCGATTGGTGTTTTCGGCAGCCGAACCGCCCCTAAGCACCACGGCATTGCCGCTTTTCACGGTCAGCGCAACAATGTCGATCGTGACGTTGGGTCGAGCTTCATAGATGGCCCCGACCACCCCAAACGGCACCCTCACCTGGCTGAGCAGTAGCCCGTTCTCGAGTGTGGAGCCCCGCACGACGTCGCCGACGGGATCGGGCAGCGCAATAATCTGCAGCACCGCCGCGGCGAGGGCCTCAAGTCGCGGCTCATCGAGGCGGAGTCGATCGAGCAGCCCCTGTGGCATGCCTAAATCGCGGCCTCGATCGAGATCGAGTTCGTTCGCCAACAGAATTCGGGGAGCGTTGCGCATCACTGACTCGGCGATGGCGCGCAGGGCCGAATTCTTCTGTTTCGTCGACGTGATGGCAAGGAGCCTGGCAGCGGCGCGCGCCGACTCAAGCTTGTCGGTCAGCGTGGGCGCCGTGGCAACCGCCGGCGCAGGGATGAGAGTCTCGGCCATGGCTGAAGTTTATGCCCGCGCCCGCCTTCGGAAATTCAGGAAAGCAGCTCTAGGCCAGGTCTCGATCGGTACCAGGAACGCGTCATCCACCCGGGCCGGGGTTGATTTCCTGAATTTCCGAAAGGGCAGTCGAGCCGCGGGGACGGCGCGGGCTACGGTGCCGGTTCGAACCAGGTGCCGAGGTCGGCACCGGTGAGGGCCTGTGAGACACTTCCGGCCGCCGCCAGCAGCACGGGAATTCCGGATGCCGCGGCCATCCGCGCCGCTGCCACCTTCGTTCCAGCACCACCGGTGCCCACTCCGGCCGCGCCGATGTCGCCGAAGGTCACCCCGGAAAGGTCGTCGGCAAACTCTACATTCTCTATCTTGAGCGCACCCACCTCCCCCGGCGGCCTCGTGTACAGGGCGTCGATATCGCTCAGCAGCACAAGCACGTCGGCGTTGACGAGAATCGATACCATCGCCGCCAGCCTGTCGTTGTCGCCGAATCGAATCTCCTGGGTCGCGACCGTGTCATTCTCGTTCACAATAGGAAGGATGCGCAGCCCCAACAATCGCTCCATGGCGCGCTGGGCGTTGCTGCGGTGCGTCGGGTTCTCCATGTCCCCCGCCGTCAACAGGATCTGCCCGGCCACAATCGAATATCGGTCGAGGCTCTCCTGGTAGCGGAAGATGAGCACGTTCTGACCCACCGCCGCCGCCGCCTGCTGTGTGGCCAGATCGGTAGGCCTGCCATCAAGTTTCAGGTACGGGATGCCCGTGGCGATCGCCCCGGACGACACGAGTATCACCTCACAACCGCGACCGTGCGCGGCCGCGAGGGCATCGACGAGCGGTGCGATCTGGCCGACATTTGGCCCGCTGACTGATGATGAACCAACTTTGATGACGATGCGTCGCGCGGTGGGCAGGTCGGACCGCGACCGCACACTGCTAGTCACGCGACTCTGCACGGTCTGACTGTGGGGCGAGGGCCGAACCGGATGGGGCGTCGGAGCGATTCTCGATCGAGCCGAGATCTTCGCCACGCTCGGACTTGTCGACGGCAAACCCCTCGTCATCGACCCAGATTCCCGCGGTGCGCTCGGCCTGCAGCTCTGCGCGGGCGGCGGCCTTGGCGTCCATTCGCTCAAGGTAGGTCTGACGACGCTTGCGATTGGTGTCGCGCTGGTTGTCATCGAGGCGTGAGTCGGTGCCCCGCGGGCTGGTGATGAGTTCTGCCGTCGACGATAGTGTCGGCTCCCAGTCGAACACGACTCCCCCGCCCGCTCCAATCATCACGGTCGAGCCCGGTACGGCGCCCGCCTTGAACAGGTCGTCTTCGACGCCGAGCTTGGCGAGTCGGTCGGCGAGGAACCCGACCGCCTCCTCGTTGGTGAAGTCGGTCTGGGCGACCCAGCGCTCGGGCTTGGCACCAATCACACGGAATATGTTTCCGAACGAGCCACCCTCGACCCTCACGGTGAAATCTTTCTCGTTGACAGCGCGCGGACGCAGGACGATTCGCTGCTTCGCGGGCTCGAGGATCCTCGCCGCGCGGTCGGCTTCGACGAGGGCGGCCAGGGCGAACGACAGCTCGCGCAGTCCGACCCGAGAGACCGCGGACACCTCGAACACCCGGTAGCCGCGTTCCTCCAGCTCCGTGGTGACGAAGTCGGCAAGTTCACGGCCCTCGGGTACGTCGACCTTGTTCAGTGCAATCAGCTGCTCTCGTTCGAGTAGCGGCAGTTGGCCCTCCGGCACCGGGTATGCGGCAAGCTCCTTCAGGATGATGTCAAGGTCGCTGATGGGGTCACGGCCGGGTTCGAGGGTGGCGCAGTCGAGCACGTGCAGCAGGGCGGTGCAGCGCTCAACATGTCGCAGGAACTCGAGGCCCAGGCCCTTACCCTCGCTCGCGCCCTCGATCAATCCGGGGACGTCGGCGATCGTGTAGCGAGTGTCTCCTGATTCCACGACGCCAAGGTTGGGGTGAAGGGTGGTGAATGGGTAGTCGGCTATCTTCGGCTTGGCAGCGCTCATGGCGGCAACCAGGCTGGACTTACCCGCTGACGGAAAACCGACGAGCGCAACATCCGCGACCGTTTTCAATTCGAGGAACACATCGCCCTCGAAGCCGGGCGTGCCTAATAGGGCGAATCCGGGGGCCTTGCGCCGGGTGGTGGCAAGGGCGGCATTGCCGAGTCCGCCCTGGC
>NZ_JANLVV010000047.1:0-1141 GCF_031364185.1 Salinibacterium sp.
TGATCACGAAGTCGACGACCATGGTGTGCAGCAGGTACAGCCAGTAGTGCCCGTTACCGAGCAGCGCACGCAGCCAGCCGAAGAAGCCGGTGCGGGCACGGGCATCCTGCCACTCGGGCCTCGGGATAGCGGGGCGACCCGTCCACTCGAGCAGCATCACGTCAAGCGTGCCGAACCCCCGGGCGACGTAGAGCGCGCCGATGATCAGGACCACCCCGATAAAGAAGGTGATGAGGGTGCCGATCCCCGTCGAGAACAGCGAGATCACGAGCACGAATCCGGTCAGGGCGATGGGGAATGCGATGACGAGGTACGCCAGCTCTGCGGGCAGCCTTCGCCAGAGGCGACCGTAGGCGGTGCCCTTGCGCGATGCGGGTGGAGTGCTCATGATGTGTGGAGCTAAGTCTGTCGCAATCATGCGTCCAGCCTCACGAATCCCCTGACAACGTGCCAGCAGGCAGGCTCACAGAACAGTGGTGGGGTTAGCCCCCGTTCGCGAAAAGGAACCCCACTAAGCGTTGCCTCAGCTTGGTTGCGGAATATCCCAGCCTTACTAACGTTGAGTCAAGACGAAGCGAGAAGGAGTCTCACCATGACTGAAGTCCAGGCAGTTCCCCAAACATCGGCAGACCCGGATGTCACCTCCGGCGTCGCACAGTTTCTCGGCCCGGTCGTCACCGACCTGACGGCGCTTTCGGTTGACGGAAAGCAGGCGCACTGGCATGTGCGCGGTGCCAATTTCCAGGCCGTGCACCTCCTGCTCGACGACGTGGTCAATCACGTTCGCGAGTACGCCGACACCGCGGCGGAACGAGTGGTGGCCCTCGGACTGCCCATCGACGCCCGCATCCAGACCGTCGGACTCAGGGCAACCACCCCGACGCTTACCGCGGGATTCCAGCAGTCGGAGACCGTCATCGCCGACGTCATCGCCTCGATCGACGCGACTCTCGTGACCGTCCGAACCGCCGTCACTGAGCTAGCCGACCTCGACCCGGTAAGCCAGGATGTCGCCATCGAAATCGCCCGCGGCCTGGAAAAAGACCGCTGGTTCCTGTTCGCGCATCTCGCGACGAAGTAGCGGCCCGCGTCGGCGGTGCGCGAGCACTCACCGGACCGGTCGGTTTAGACCAGTGCGGGC
>NZ_JANLVV010000049.1:0-8207 GCF_031364185.1 Salinibacterium sp.
CGAAATGAGGCGGCGGCCCCGCGCGACGCGCCGTGCTCTCGGTGCGCTCCCCAACACGCTGCGTACAGTGAAGCAATCCACCCAACCCCAGGAGGAAAGATGAAATGCCCTACCGATTCAGCAACACTCGTCATGAGCGAACGTAGCGGTGTCGAGATCGACTATTGCCCCGAGTGTCGAGGCGTGTGGCTCGACCGCGGAGAGCTCGACAAGATCATCGACAGCGCCGAGGCCGATTATGCTGCCAGCGCGCCAGCACCTCCCACGGCACCGCGCTCCCAGGACCCGCGCTACCGCAACCCTCAGCACGACGACCGCGACACCAATCGTGGCTACGACGACCGTGATGGTTACCGCGGAAAGAAGAAGGAATCCTGGATCAGCAGCCTGTTTGATTGAAATTTTTCACCGGTTGAGTGGTCGGTGACGCAGCCGGGGCACTCGCCTGCTCCCTGCGAGGTGGAGAGCCCGCAGAGGCGAGCCGCAGCGTCAGCGGATCGCGGCGGCGATCTCCACGCGGGCGGCATCGCCTTCGGGCATGGGCAGGATCGGGTAATTGTGCAGCATCCCGGCGCCCTCGTGGTAGTCGACCTCGAGCCCGGCCGCGGCCGCCAGCGGCAGGAACCGCAGCGCGTCGGCGTGCACGATGTCACGGGTTCCGCTGAACAGGGTGATCGGCCCGAGGCCTGCCAGGTCGCCGTGGAGGGGGCTCACCCGCCAGTCGTCTTCCGCCAGCTCGGCGCGATACAGGCCGCCGGCCGCGTGGGTGCCGGGAACCGCCAGCATCGGATCGTTCGGCGCGATCACCGCGAGCATGGGGTCGGTGCCACTGATATCGAGCCAGGGTGCGATCAACACGAGCCGGCGCACGGGCGGCAGCGCGCGATCGCGCAACAGCATCGCTACGGCGAGCGACATCCCACCACCGGATGAGTCGCCGATGAGGCTGAGGTTGCCCGCTCCCACCTCCGCGATCACGGATGCCACGAGGTCGGCGACCGCCGGAACGATGACGCTGGCCGTGCCGGTGGGCGCGAGCGGCATAATCGGCACGATGACCGTAGTGCCAGCCTCGACCGCAAGGCTGGCCACGAACGACCAGTGCACCGGGTTGATCTCGAACACGTAGCATCCACCGTGTAGAAAGATTGCACGAGTATCGGGCTCGAGATTCTTCGGCGAGACGTGGTAGACGGGCCAGCCGTTCACCTCATGTCGCGTGATGTCTACCTTCGCCGATAATCGGGCGGACGGCGCAAAGGCTTTCGGTTTCTTCTGCAGTTTCACCACGTTATCGAGCGTGCGTTGCGCGGTCGTGAAACCGCGCTTCGACCCCCTCAGGGTCATGATGAGTGGCGCGAGCCTGCTCAACACGCTCGCCACGGCGGTCAGCCGTCGATGCGCTTGAGAACGTGAATCGGGATGAACACGCCCAGGCTGGAGCAGGCTATTCCGGCGAGAAATACCGGGAACTCCGCACCCTCGACGTAGAACGCCGAACCCATGACGTACAGGCCCGCCACGAAGAGGCCCAGCGAGACGATGAATGCGACGATGTTCACCTCTCCATAATAGCGACGACCTCTCGTCCCCGAGATCACCAGCGGCGTTACTGTCCCCAGTTCTGGGCGAGCTGATCTTTCTTCGCGTTGCCGGCGCTATCCTAGGCGGCGATGGATACCTACCTGCCCTTCGTCGGATTCGTGCAATTCCCCCGTCAACCGCACGACCTCACCGACAGGGTGTGCCCCGCGTGCTTCGCCGAGCGGGCGGGCGCGATCTGCGGTAGCTGCGGTCTCGATCTTGCGAGCCCGCTGATGGGGCAACTCGATGCGGCGTCGATGGATGCCACGGCCAGTCTCGATCGCCGGCTCGAGCTGATCGGGCGCATCCGGTACGCCTCGTCGGCGGCGCTCGTCGCGGAGCCGGCCGCTCCGGCCGCGGTTGCTGCGGATTTTGTGCCCCCGAGTGCTGCTCCCCCGCCCGTGGGGACAGCGCCGCCCGTTGCGACGGTGCCTCCCGTGACGGCCACTCCACCTGCCACTCCCGCCGCGACACCGATCGCACCCCGCCGTCACCTCGGTGTGCAGGTCATCCTGCTGATCGTCGGAGTCTCGCTGCTGTCGGTGGGCGCGATCTTCTTCCTCGTGTACGCCTTCATCACGTTCGGCCTGGTCTGGCGGTCGGTCATCATCGTGGCCGTGACGATTGCGGCAATCACCGGCGCCACACTGCTAAAAAGACGTCGGCTCACCGCCACCGCCGAGGCGATTGCTGCCCTCGGGATTGTCTTCGTGTACCTCGATGTTTTTGCCGTCAGGGCGAACAACCTGTTCGGCGCGGCCGACGCAGACGGCCTGATGTATTGGGGCATCGCGTTGCTGGTAGCTGCCATCGGATTCACGATCTGGCACCGGTTCTCGGGCCTTCGACTGCCCAGCATCGTCGCCTTCACCACGTTCGCGCCTGCCCTCGCGCTGCTGGTTGGCGACGCCACCACGCCGCTCGAGGATGGCGTGCGGGTGTTCGCAAGTTTTGCCGCTCTGGCACTGGGTGGCCTGATCCATCCGCTCGGGCAACATCGCGTGGAAAAGTTCATCGTCGGGAGTTGTGGGATTGCGGGGCTGGTGTTAGCTGGACTCATCGCACCGTTTATGGTCGGCGAGGATTGGATTCCCGCGGTCGAGCTAGGTGTCGTCGCCCTCATCGCGCTGGCCCATGTGGCCCTGATCGCCAGGGTTGGAACGCCCGTGACCATCGGACGCATCGCCGCCGGTATCGGGGCCGTGGCTGCGGCGAGCGTCACCCTCGTCGTCGCTGTTCGCGTTGACGACACCGGATTCCTCGCCTTCGCGCCACTCGTCGCTGCTGCCGTCGTCGCCGTCGCCCTCGAGCTCGTGGCCCGCAGAATAGCCAGCCGGCCCGCGGGTGGCTTCGCCATGGTCGCCGCCTGGTCAGCGGCGGCGATCGGGATGCTCACGCTGCTGGTCTCCGCGGTGTTCGCGGTCACACCCGCGGTCATGCTGGCCGCCTCCGTGTCGCTGCGCTGGATTGTCGCCGGCGGATCCGCCGTGACGGTCGCGCCCGAAGGGGCGGCAGCGCTCCTCGCGCTGCTGGTCGTCGTGGTGCTCGTCAGCGCGGCGTGGGCGTTCTCCGGCGCGCTCGACGACAGGCTGCTCGTTGTGGTTGCCGCCGGATGCGCGATCCTGTTACTGGCGCCACCCCTGCTCGGAGTGCTGTGGGCTGCGGTTGCCGCCTGGCTGCTCGTCGCCGCCGCGAGCGTGGGCGCGCTCGGCGTTGCCCGGGCGCGGAACTGGAGCACGGGCATCCGGATCACGATCGCCGCCAGTGGCACCGTGGCGCTGGGGCTGGCGTACACCTCCTCGTGGGCGAGTATCGACACCTGGTGGTACGGCTCGGTCGGCACCGTCGCGATCCTGGTTGCGGTGCGGGCCGTCACTGCCAGTGTCGCGGTGCGGGCATCCACGCTCGGTGTCGCCTCGGTTCTCGCCCTGGTCGCCGCGGGCGCCGAGGGTTGGCACATCAACGAACGATTTGCCGGTGGAACGGGCGCCGGGATCGAATCAACCCACACGGTCGCGATCCTCGCCGTCGTGCTGCTGATAATCTCGGCACTTTTGGCGCGCCGACTCTCGATTGCCGAGACTCGGGTGCTCTTCTGGATATCCCTGGTCACCTCCGCGTGGGTCGTCGGCTTCAGCTTGGTGGGCTGGGTAAACTCCGCAATCTTGGAGCAGCTCGTGCTCCCTCACTTCGCCACGATCCTGATACTGGGTGCCACGCTCGTGGCCGCACTCGTGCTGTGGACTCTGGTTCGCATCACGGAGGCATTTCGGATCGAGCGGATCGCGGCATCCATTTTGCTGACGCCTGCCCTGACCTGGAGCCTCGATTCTCTCGCCCGGGCGCTTTCTCCGGCAGCGAGAGAGGTGGCTTTTGGCATCAGTATTGCGCCGATTGTGGCGGCGGCCATCATCGCGGCCTGCGCCCTGGCCTTCGCAACTCTCCGACCGGCAACCGCGCTCCGCCGTACTCTCGAGATCGGTGTCGCACTGGTGGCCATCCCCACCACGCTCATCGCGATCGCCGGACAGGTGGATGCTACGTGGTTGGTGCTTCTCATCGCCGCCGTTGCCGTGCTTCTCGCCGCGATCTCACGCGACGGGCTGTTCGCCTCGGTGTCGCCCCGGAAGCACCTGGGATGGCTCGCCCTGGCGTTGGCACTCGGTGCCCTGTGGTGGCAGCTCACCAGCAGCGAGGTCGTCGATGTCGAGCTATACGTGCTGCCACTGGCCGGAGCGCTGCTGCTGATCGCGTTGCCGGTGTGGCGCGCCTCCGACCGCAGGCAGGGAGGAGCCGGCCCAGCACCCTTCATCGCGCTCGCCGGCCTGCTGGTGGGGATACTGCCGATCGCCGCGGTGTCCATGACCGGCCCGGTCACCCGAACCATCGTGATCGCCGCGGTGTGCGCGGCGCTTCTGCTGGCCGCCAGCCTCGGCGTGCGAACGGGTGCTCTGCGGCCCTACCTCGATAGCACCGCGATCGCGGCTGCCGGCGGGCTCATCATCGCCGGCTTCGGGCGCCCGATCGTTCTTGCCCAGGCCGGGCGTGGTGACGACCTGCAGATCGACGTGTGGGTCGCTTCGACCTTCGTCGTGCTCGTAGTTGCCGCGATCGTCCAGGCAAGAGTGAACGACGAGAAGACTCGCCACCGCCGGATCGAGGCCAGCGAGGTCGTCGTGGTGCTGGCCATGGCCGGCCTCGTCCTGATCGAACTGGCCGTCATCGGTGAGGACGGCGTCGGCACCGCGCGCGCGATGACGGTGATCGTGGTGCTCAGTGCCCTTCATGTCGTCGGCTTGCTCATCGCCCGCGCACCCTTCGTCAGCATCGTCGGCTGGATCGCGCTCGCGGGCGCCTCGATCACGGCCATCGCCGCGATCGTGGTGGGTGCGGTCGACCCCTTCGAGTGGACGACTGCCACACTCGCGGCCGCGCTGCTCACGGTGGGCGCCGTGACGCTCGCGCGCCGAACCGAGGAGGGAAGCTGGCCGTGGCTTGCACCCGGAATTCTCATGCTGGTGCTGCCGTCGCTGCTGGCCACCTTCACGCTGGCCACCGATACGCCGGCTCCGATCTTCAGACTCGTCGGTCTCGGCGTCGTCTGCATTATCGCCATCGCTGTGGGCGCACTGGCTCGGCTGCAGGCACCGCTGATCCTCGGCTCTGTCGTCGTATTGGTGCATGCGTTGCGCACCTTCGCGCCGCAACTGCTCGCCGTCTACCAGCTCACCGAATGGTGGGTGTGGGCCGTGGTCGGTGGGGCGATCATCCTGTTCATCGCCCTCACGCTGGAGAAACGCGTTCGCGACCTGAAGTCGTTCGGAAGCAGGGTCTCAGCGCTTCGGTAGTGATCGGGTCAGCGCTGCAGCCAGGCCAACACGGCCAGCACACGCCGGTGATCGGTGCCCGAATCATCCAGCCCCAGCTTCTGGAAAATGGATGTCACGTTTTTCTCCACCGCGCCCGTGCCGATCACCAGCGCGGCCCCGACCGCAGCATTCGTGCGCCCCTCGGCCATCAGCGCGAGCACCTCGTGCTCCCGAGGCGTCAAGGTGGCCAGAGGGTCATGGCGGCGGCCGAGCAGTTGGGCCACCACCTCCGGGTCGAGCACCGTGCCGCCGGCGGCGATGCGTTGCACGGCATCTTTCAGCTCATCGAGGGAGGCGACCCGGTCTTTCAGCAGGTAGCCAATGCCCCCACTGCCGCTCGAGAGCAGCTCCTGGGCGTAGGCGACCTCAACATATTGCGAGAGCAACAGGATGCCGAGCCCGGGAATGAGCCCACGCGCGGCGATCGCCCCGCGCACGCCCTCGTCGCGGAAGGTGGGCGGCATCCTGACATCCAGGATGGCAAGGTCTGGTGCGATGTCCTGAAGCCCGGCCAGCAGCTCTACCGCGTTGCCGTACGAACCAACGACCTCGAATCCGGCTTCGTCGAGCACCCGAACGAGACCTTCACGCAGCAGCACCGAGTCGTCAGCCACCACCACCCGCAATGCCGTCATGCCCCAAGACTGGCATGACTCAGGGGTGTTGCGCTCCCGTCGGTAGGGGCATGCGGGCCGTGACGGTGGTGGGACCACCGGCGGGGCTGCTCAACTCGAGTGTGCCGCCCAAACCGCGCAAGCGTTCCTGCAGCCCGGCAATTCCGTGCCCGGCAATCGAGAACGCCCCGCCCATCCCGTTGTCGGTGACGACGATGGTCAGCCACGATTCTGCCCGGTCGGTCGCTTCTAGGAGCGACACGCGAACCTCAACCTCCGTCGCGCCCGAGTGCTTCGCGGCGTTCGTCAGGGCCTCACTGGCGACGAAGTAGGCGTTGCGCTCGATCTCCTGCGCCAGCGCGGTGCCCGTCGGCAGCTCGTCGACGATCCGCGTCGGCACGGCACTGCGGACCGCCGCCGATTCGAGCGCGGCTACCAGCCCGCGATCGAGCAGGATGGGCGGGGCGAAACCTCGCGATAACGCGCGAAGCTCGTCAAGGGCATCCTTCGACTGCTGCATGGCTTCGGCAATGAGGCCTCTGGCCTTCTCGGGATCAGCCTCGAGCTGCCGGTCTGCGGCGGCAAGATCCATCTGCATTCGCACCAGTCGCTGTTGCGGGCCGTCGTGGATGTCACGCTCCAGCCGGCGAAGCGAGTGACCTTCCGCAGACTGCGCGGCTCCGCGAGATTCGCTGAGAGTGGCGACCTGGCGCTGCAGGGCATCCGACTTCCAGGCGCTCAGCATGCCGCGCGCGACGAGCCAGTGCAGCGACGTGAGCCCGCGGGTGACGATCGGAAGAGTCGCGGTGAACACGATGCCGAGAGCGAGGTAGAGCACGTTATCGACAGTGCGAGCATCGAAGATCGCGGTGGGGAAAAGCCATTCAGACAGGTACCAACCCTGTTCGCCCTGTGGAATGAATAAGTTCCAGAACCAGAACGTGAGACCGCCCAGCGCTACCGATACCCAGACAACCATGATCACCCAGGTCACGGTCTTGATTACGAAGTCGACGACCATGGTGTGGAGCAGGTACAGCCAGTAGTGCCCGTTACCGAGCAGCGCACGCAGCCAGCCGAAGAAGCCGGTGCGGGCGCGGGCGTCTTGCCATTCGGGCCTCGGAATAGCGGGGCGACCCGTCCACTCGAGCAGCATTATGTCAAGCGTGCCGAACCCCCGGGCGACGTAGAGCGCGCCGATGATCAGCACCACCCCGATAAAGAAGGTGACGAGAGTGCCGATCCCCGTCGAGAATAGCGAGATCACGAGCACGAATCCGGTCAGGGCAATGGGGAATGCGACGACGAGATATGCCAGCTCTGCGGGCAGCCTTCGCCAGAGGCGACCGTAGGCGGTGCCCTTGCGCGATGCGGGTGGAGTGCTCATGGTGTGTGGAGCTAAGTCTGTCGCAATCATGTGTCCAGCCTCACGAATCCCCTGACGACGTGCCAGCAGGCAGGCTCACAGAACAGTGGGGGGGTTAGCCCCCGTTCTCGAAAAGGAACCCCACTAAGCATTGCCTCAGCTTGGTTGCGGAATATCTCAGCCTTACTAACGTTGAGTCAAGACGAAGCGAGAAGGAGTCTCACCATGACTGAAGTTCAGGCAGTTCCCCAAACATCGGCAGACCCGGATGTCACCTCCGGCGTCGCACAGTTTCTCGGCCCGGTCGTCACCGATCTGACGGCGCTTTCGGTTGATGGAAAGCAGGCGCACTGGCACGTGCGCGGTGCCAACTTCCAGGCCGTTCACCTCCTGCTTGACGACGTGGTCACCCACGTTCGCGAGTACGCCGACACTGCGGCGGAACGAGTCGTGGCCCTCGGACTGCCGATCGATGCCCGCATCCAGACCGTGGGCCTGAGGGCAACCACCCCGACGCTCACCGCGGGATTCCAGCAGTCGGAGACCGTCATCGCCGACGTCATCGCCTCGATCGACGCGACTCTCGTGACCGTCCGCACCGCCGTTACCGAGCTGGCCGACCTCGACCCGGTGAGCCAGGATGTCGCCATCGAAATCGCCCGCGGCCTGGAAAAAGACCGCTGGTTCCTGTTCGCGCATCTCGCGACGAAGTAGCGGCCCGCGTCGGCGGTGCGCGAGCACTCACCGGACCGGTCGGTTTAGACCAGTGCGGGC
>NZ_JANLVV010000050.1:0-17067 GCF_031364185.1 Salinibacterium sp.
GAACAGTGGCCGCGGCACAAGTCCGGAAAGCCCCACACCGATGGCCGCCACGACGCCCAGCTCGATCGCGAGCACGAGAATCGACACCGCGATCGCCCCCGGAGCGAGTTTGCCGACGATCGATGAATACACCAGGAATGGCACCGCCGCCGCAAGGAACGCCAGAGCGGTGATCCAGGCGGCGAGGAACTTGCCCGTGATCAGCTGCCAGGTGGTAATCAGTGTCACCTGTGTGGTCGCCAGGGTGCCGGCATCCCGATCGCCATTGATCGCATTGCCGCTCAGCGCGGGGGCTACCAGGGTGCCCAGCAGCAGCACGAAGTAGATGATCGTCGAATAGATTCCGGCGCCTCCGGAGTCGTTTGCCCCGAATCCGTTCAGTGCGATCGAGAGCACGACGGTGACGATTGCGATGAGGGCGATGAACACCCCGATCAGCACGTACCAGCTGACGGTGCGCACACGCTGGCGCAGTTCGAGAGTCAGGATGACCCCGACACTAGAGATGAACGCGCTCATGCCGGATCTCCCGTGCTCAGGTCGAGGAAGGTGTGCTCGAGATCGCCGACCGCCGGTGCAAACGTGCTGATGGCCACGCCTGATCCGACGAGGGAGGCCAGCAATGTGGATGCCGCGGCCTCACCGGCAAGCGGAATCACCAGTTCTGCGCGGTCGACGGTAATCTCGTCCCGCCCGATTCCCGCGGTCTCGAGAGCCGCGCGCAGGGCCTCCACATCCGCTGCTCGGATGCGCCACGGTCGCGCGCTGGCCCGACTGCGCGCGAGGGCCTCGGCGGACGCGGTCACACCTGCTTCGATGTAGACGGCTCCGTCGGCCATCTCGTCGAGTTCGGCGAGCACGTGGCTGGAGACCAGCAGTGTCTTTCCCTCCGACGCGAGCCGGCGCACGAGGATGCGCAGTTGCGCGCGAGCTCCGGGGTCGAGCCCGGACGCCGGCTCGTCCAACAACAGCACCTCGGGGTCATGGACGAGGCAGCGCGCAAGGCTCAGTCGTTGCTTTTGCCCCCGGGACAGCACACGGGTGGGGCTGTCGGCGAGTTCGGTGAGATCGACCAGGGTCACGAGCTCCGCCGCGCGACGTGCCGCCGCCGACCTGTCCATCCGGTACATGCGGGCGGTGAACTCGAGGGTGCTGCGCACGCTCAGGTTCGCCCATGAGCCGAGCACGTCCGGCATCCAGCCCAGCCGCGATCGCACCTCGGGGGTGGCATCCATCGGGTCGAAACCTGCGATCCGGATGCTCCCACCGTCTGGCCGCAGCAGCGAAGCGAGCATCAGCATGAGCGTGGTCTTGCCCGACCCGTTCGGGCCGATCAGGGCCGTGACGGTGCCGGGCAGGGCAGCGAAACTCGCGTCTCTCACGGCACGAACCTGGCCGAACGACCTGCTCACATGCTCAACGACAATGCCACCCTGCAACAGTTGAGCCGACGTCATGTAGCCGATTCTATCGGGCGATGGACGTCTCCATCGCGCGGCGCACGGCGGCCACTGAGGTCGCCACATCCTCGGCATCCGTCGACCAGTTGCTGACAGAGATGCGAAGCACGTCGCGGCCCGCCCAGCGGGAGCCGGACATCCACACCTCGCCGTCGGCAATCAGCGCCTGGGTGACCTCACGGGTGCGCTCGTCGGAGCCGAACGACAGGCAGACCTGGGTGAAGACGACGTCGTTGAGCACCTCGACCCCGTCGAGTGCACCCAGAGACGTCGCGAGGGCTCGCGCATTCACGGCGAGGCCCTCGACGAGGTCGATCACGCCCCTGCGCCCGAGAGAGCGCAGTGCTGCCCAGACCGGAATACCGCGCCCGCGTCGCGACATCTCGGGCACCAGCTCGAAGGGGTCTGGCGGCCCATCCTGAGCCTGGATCAGATAGCTGGTGTGGATGCCGAAGGCCGTGCGGACGGCGCCGGGGTTGGCAACGATCGCAACGCCGCAGTCGTAGGGAACATTGAGGGTCTTATGGGCATCGGTGGCCCAGGAGTCGGCGCCGTCGAGACCATCAAGGTCGACGTCCCAGCGAGGGCTGGCCGCGGCCCACAGTCCGAAGGCGCCGTCCACGTGCACCCACGCGCTATTTTCGTGGGCGATCTCGATGCAATCGCGCATGGGGTCGAACGCCCCGGAGTGCAGGTTGCCCGCCTGGAGGGCGACGATCACGGGGCCGTCGATTTCGGCGAGAGCGAGGGCGAGGGCATCCGGTCGCATTCGACCCTGGGCGTCGGCGTCGATCAATTGGGGCAGACCGAGGCCGAGGTAGCGCAGGGCCAGTTCGACGCTTGCATGAACCTCGGCGCCCACCAGCACCGTGACCTGTGGGGCTCCCTGAAGACCGTGGGCGTTGACATCCCAGCCCACTTTATGAAGCACGTCGCCCCGGCCGGCGGCGAGGCCGACCATATTTGCGGTGGTGCCGCCCGTCACGAAACCCACTGCGGCCGACGTCGGCAGGTGAAGTAGGTCGAGCAGCCAGCTGCCTGCGGCCTCTTCGATGGCGGCCGCGGCGGGGGTGGCGTAGCGCAGGCCCGCGTTCTGGTCCCAGGCGCTGACCAGCCAGTCGGCGGCCAGCGCCGCTGGCAGCGTGCCCCCCATCACCCAGCCGAAGAAGCGGCCGGAGGGGATTGCCATCAGCCCAGGCTCGGCTTTGCTCGCCAGCTCGTCGATGACTGCGGCCGCGGTGGTGGGGCCGTCGGGCAGCGGGATGCCGAACTCCAGTTCGTCGGCGGTCTCACTGGGGCGCACCGGGCGGGTGGCAATGGAGGCCAGCCACGCGCTGGTGTGCACGTGCGCGCGGTCGAGTGCTTCGCGATACTCATCGGGGTCGAATGGCATGCCTCACGGTACCCCCGGGGCAGGGGAGCGGCAACGGGGTGACCCTAACTCGAGAGCCTGCGCAGCGCGCTGCCCTTATGCGCCGCTTTCGCCTCCGTCTTCTCGGACTGCACGATGAAGGCGGGTTCGATGGATGACGCGGTGAACTTCTGGTTGGCAAACTCGAAGTCGCTCACCTTTCGCTCGACGATCGTGCCGCGCGTGCGTCCCTGGGACGTGGCCCAGCTGACCCTGTCTCCTGCTGATAGATCTGCCATGTTTCCACGGTAGAAGAATTGGGCAGGCAGATGCGAGGCCTTGACAGCGGCGACTGTGGGCTTTCCGTTCGGCTGGTCCTGCTGGGCTGCGCCCTTACCCGTAGGTGACCCCCGTCAACTCTTCCGAGACGGTCCACAGCCGCGCGGAATCTGCGGCGTCCAGAGCCCGACGGGGTACATGGGCCAGGGTCGCCGGGCCGCGGATCTCGAGGAAGCCGTTCGGGCCGTAATAGGCGCCGGGCGTCACATCCAGACTCGTTGCCGCGAAAAGTGACGGCAGGATCCCCTCGGGTATCTGCTGGAAGAATGTCTTAGTTACCCAGGTCGTGAAGCCGGAGAGCTCTCGACCCTGCCGCGGACCGGCCACCTGCAGGTTGGTTGCGGTGCCGCCGGGGTGGGCCGCCGTGCTGGTGATTCCCCAGCCGGCCGTATCGCTGCGCACCTGCAGTTCGCGCGCAAACATGAGGTTCGCAAGCTTGGAGAGGCCATATGCCCCAAACGGCACATATCGATTCAGGGATTGCAGGTCATCCCAATTAAGTCGACCCGCTCGAGCCGCGAGGCTACTCGTACTCGTCACTCTGGGATGGTCGGCGGCGCGGAGCGCAGGGAGCAGGTGCCCGGTGAGCGCGAAGGGCCCGAGGTGATTGCTGCCGAACTGCAGCTCGAAACCTTCAGCAGTGGTCATGCGCTTCGGAGGCGCCATCACCCCGGCGTTGTTGATGAGGATGTCGAGCGGTCGGCCGTCGGCCGTCACGGTGGCGGCGAACGCCGCGACGCTGTCGAGGGACGCCAGATCAAGCATCCGGATCTCAAGTTTTGCGGCAGGCATTTCGCGACGCACTCGATCCACTGCAGCCGCACCTTTCTCGACCGAGCGAACCGCGAGAATCACCTCAGCGCCCGCCTTAGCGAGCCTGCCGGTCAGCCCGAAACCCAGCCCACTGTTGGCGCCGGTAACGATGGCGAGCCGGCCGGTCAGGTCGGGTACTTTATCGGCGAGGGATGGTGCTGGCATGCTGGCTCCGGTCGTAGTGGATCACTGCTCCTATCCAAACACGCGCCAGCACTTCTCACACCGCGCGGTCACCGTGAAAGCAGGCCGGCCACCAGGTCGCCGAGCGGCAGCGGGCTCAGCAGCGCGAATGCGATCGTGTTGATGACGACGGTTACCCAGAATGGCCCCAGGAAGCTCGGTTTGCGGGTCTTGTGGCGAAGCCATTGCTGCGCAAGAACCGCGCCGGGCCAGCCTCCCAAAATGCCCAGCAGCAGGAGGGTCACCTCGGGCACCCGCCACCGACCGGCCCGGGCCGCCGACTTATCCGCCGCGTAGGCAACAAAACATGCCACGCTCATGATGACGAAGATGGCGACGAACCAGCGAGAGATCGGCCACAGGGTCGACAGGGAGAAGGCGACGGCCACGAAGGCGGCGATCACGAGGTAGCCCACCAGCGCCGGGTACGGGCGTGAGCGTGGCGTGCCGCGCGGGCCGTGCACGGCGACAGCCTGCACTCGACCGTCGGCCGCCTTCTTCGGCTCGAATGACAGGATGTCACCGATTTCGGGGCGGAGGGCATCCCGAGTGAATGCCGAGATGTGCACGAAAACCCGCTTGCCGCCGCCCGCCGGGGTGATGAACCCAAACCCGCGGTCGTCGTTCCACGAGTTCAGGATGCCGTGGATGCGCGTCATTCAGAGATGTTAGCGCCGCGCGAACTGCTGCCCCGTTACTCCGCGGCCCCTATTCGCTGACGTTGACCATCCAGTTCACTCCGAACCGGTCGATGCACATACCGAACATCGCGCCCCAGGACGCCTGCTCGAAAGGAGCCGTCACGGTGCCGCCATCGGAGAGTTTTTCCCAGTAGCCCCGCAGCTCGGCCTCGTCCTGGCCGAACAGCGACACCGACATAGTGTCGCCCGGGTTGTACCCCATCGAGCTGGGTGTGTCGGACGCCATCAGGGTCAGCCCGCCGGGCGTCACCAATTCGGAATGCATGATTTTGTCGACCTCTGCCGGATCGTCGCTCGCGTGCATCTCACCGAAGGTGTTGAGGGTCAGTTCACCGCCGAAGACGGAGCGGTAGAACTCGATGGCCTCACGGGCGTTATCCTTGAAGCCGAGGTACGGATTGAGTTTGGTAGCCATGTGAGCACTGTACACATTGCAGCGGAGCAGCGGAAGAGGGGGCACAGTGTGCATTCACAACGTGGACCGTCGCGCCCGGCAATACAGTGGTGGCATGGCCGAACTCGTTGTCGAAGTGCACGTTCCACTGGTAAAATCCGCTGACCTTCAGGATGGCGACTACGCCTTTCCCTGGATCGACGACGTCACCGAGTTCGTCGCCCAGCTCGATGAGACTCCCCGATACGACGGCGCCACGATGTATGACGACTCGGAGGAGTGGAGCGACCACTACGTGTTCTTCCTCGCCGGGGCCCCGGAAGACTCACTGATCAGGGCCGCGAACGACCTCATCCAGCTTCCGGGAGTGCCCGTGGGCGCCTTCGCGATGGTGACCGACGCGGATGCCGCTACCTTCGGCGAAGGAACCAGGGTAGAGCTGGGCTGACTCGCGCATCGCCTATAGACTCGGGCCACGATGCGCACCCTGTATGAGCGACTGGTCATGATGGCCACACTCGTGGTCATCGCGCTCGCGATCTCACAGGAGTCACCCCAGACGTTCGTCATCGTCGGAGTCGCTGCGGTGCTGCTGTTATCGGCTGTTCGCAGTGCCGCGGTCGTTGTCGGGTCACTCGAGGTGACGGTCGGATCTCGGGCGCGTGCACATCGCGAAGCGCTGAGCGGGATGCCCGCGCCGCGTCATCCCTCAACCGCAGGTTTGCCTTTGACGAGGGCGCCGTCGCAGGGGATAGCCGCGTAGCCCAGACCGCCGGGTTCTCCCGAGGCGGATGCTGCGTGGTCGTTCGACCCACCCCTCCGCTTCGACAGTCAGGACCCCCTTGTGGACCCTTTTGCCCTTCCTCTCATCGCCCAACTACTCGACGCCGCGTACCTGCTCGTCGAGTCGATTGCCGCACTGCTTCACCCGCTGGCAGGCGGCGCCAGCGCGGCGATAGCCGTCGTCGTGCTCACCATGACGGTGCGAACACTTCTTATCCCGGTCGGCATCTCGCAGGTGAAAGCCGAGTGGGCGCGGCGTCGACTCGCCCCCCGGTTGCAGGCACTGCAGCGCAAATACAAGAAGAATCCGCAACTGCTGCAGCGAAAAACGATGGCCCTACACAAGGCCGAGAACGTCAGTCCGTTTGCGGGCATCCTGCCGACGCTGCTGCAGGCGCCCGTGATCTCGCTCGTGTATGCGCTCTTCATCCGCGGCACGATCGGGGGCCACGCCAACGCGCTGCTCGCGTCAACCATCGGCGGGGTGCCGTTGGGCGCATCCCTCATCACCACCGGCATTAACTGGCCCGGCATCGCCGTCTTTGCCGCACTGCTCATCGTGATCGCGGTCGTCGCTTGGATCTCGCGGCGCATCGCGCTTCGCCTTGCCCTTCAGCCAGTGGATGCCCCGGCCGCGGTTCGCCTGAACGCGGTGCTCTCGTGGCTGCCGTTTCTCACGCTGGTCTTTGCTGCCGTCGTGCCGCTGGCGGCCACCCTGTATCTCGCCACCACCGCCACGTGGACACTGGTGGAGCGGACGATCCTCCGTCGCCGCTACTGGGGCCAGGTCTGACGCACCGGGCCCGCGACGGCGGGAGTCGTTCTCTCTGCGGCGGGAGTTACTCACGGGTGGCGGGACTCGCTACTCCCGCCGACGGTGGCTAACTCCCGCCAACGGGTGCGGGGCGACGTGGAGACCGGGGTGACGCTCCGGGCCGCGATCAGGTTTTGGTGCGGAGGCGGATCTTTCTGTTGGTGGTGCCGCTGTCGAGTTCAACGATTTTCTCGAGCGACTGCGCAAAGTCGGTGAACGTCTTGAAGCCGAGCGCGCGCTCCTGGAAGGTCGGGTCGAGGCGCAGCATCTGGCTCTTAATCCCAGCGCTCGACTGCCACTCGTCGTCGGTTTTCTCCTGCCCGAGTTGCAGGGCGCGCACGAGAAGGTCAGTCGCGACATCCTTTTCGCTGCGAGGTTTCGTCGACCTGCGCGTCTTCGGCTCGGTCGGCTCGGTCGAGGTGGTCGGCGTTGGCGCCGTCACGCCGGGAAGCGCGTCGTAGTCCTTGAACTCATTGCAGGCATAGGCCAGGGCGCGGCTGGTCGACCCTGCGACCCCGATGCCCACCACATAGCGATTGAGCTGCTTGCAGCGCTGCGCGAGTGCGATGTAATCGGAATCGCCGGCCACGATCACCACGTGGGTGAGGTGCGGCAGGCGGAACAGGTCTTCGGCCACGTCCAGTGCGAGGCGGATGTCTGCGCCATTCTTGCCGGAGGCCACCGTGGGAAACAACTGCACCAGGTCGACGGCGCGCTCAATCAGCTGGCGGCTGTAATCGGCATTGACGGCGACCGACCAGTCTGCATAGGCCCGACTGACAGCGATCGTGCCGAAGGAGGACGCGTAGTCGAGCACGGCCCCGAGATCGACTTTGGCTTCGTCGAGAAGTCGGGAGGTGGCGGGATCCCTCGGGTCAAGATCTTTCACCTTCTGAACCCGGTTGCCTCGCCCGTGAAGCTGGTTATAGCGGGAGATCACGATGTTGTCGAAGTCGATGTAGACGGCAACGCGGGTGTCTGTCGGTTCGGCCATCGGGCCAGTCTGACCTGCCTGCCGTCGCTTGGCAATCTGGCTTCCTGCGTCGTGGGCTTTTGCTCGCACGCCGATGCGCATAGTGTCGCACTATGGCAGATCTCAGCGGGTCAGTGGTGTTGGTTGTCGGAGCGACGGGCGGGCTCGGTTCCCTGCTGTCGCAACAGTTGGAAGCGGCGGGCGCGATCGTGCTTCGCTCTGGCCGAACAATGGCTACTCTCGCAGCCGACCTGCGCGACGACAGCGCGGCGGCCACCCTCATCGAGGCCGCCGCCGCGGTGCACGGCAGGCTAGATGGGCTGGTGATCGCGGCCGGCGTTGTCGCGTTCGGTCCGGCGAGTGAGGTGTCGGATGCCACGCTGCGCGAGCTGTTCGACGTGAACACTCTCGCCCCCGTGCGCCTGGTGCGCGCCGCGACGCCTCACCTCGCCGCGGCGGCACAGTCTGGCGGCGCGCCCTTCGTGGTGACGCTCAGCGGAGTGGTCGCCGAGTCTCCTACCGCCGGCCTCGCCGCATACTCGGCCTCAAAGGCGGCGCTGGCGGCGTTCACCCAGGCCGCGTCGCGAGAGCTGCGCCGGGCATCCATCCGCATCATCGATGCGCGGCCGGGTCACACCGAGACTGCGCTGTCGACGCATCCTCTCGAGGGAACCGCTCCCGCGTTCTCGGCGGGTCTTGCACCCGAGGCGGTGGCCGCGCGCATCGTCAGGGCGATCATCGACGGTGAAAAAGACCTGCCGAGCGGCGCCTTCAGCGGCGCTTCGTAGCGGGCAGCACCGCTGCGGCCTGGGGCGCGTTCCAGACTTTGATGATCGCCCAGGTGACCGCGGCGATGGGCACGGAGAGCACTGCGCCGACGATTCCACCCACGATGGTGCCGGCGGTCAGGGCAAGCAAAATGACCAGTGGATGCAGTTTCAGTGACTGGGCCATCACGACCGGCTGCAGGAAGTTGCCCTCCAGTTGGTTGACCCCGATCACGATGATGATCACGATCAGGGCAGTTAATGGTCCACTCGCCACCAGCGCGATGAGGGCTGCCAATGCCCCGGCGACGGTCGCGCCGACAATCGGGATGAAGGAGAAGAGAAAGACGATCACCGCCAGTGGCAGTGCCAGCGGAACCTGAAGGATGGCGAGTCCGATGCCGATGGCCGAGGCATCCACGAAGGCGATCACGGCGGTTCCCCGCACGTAGCCGCCGAGCGTGCGCACGGCGGTGTGACCGACGCGGCGGCCGCGCGCGAGCCGGTGCCCCGAGAACGGACGCAGGAAGAACGCCCAGATCTTGTCGCCATCCTTCAGGAAGAAAAACAGGATCACAATCATCAGAACGGCGCCCGTGATGAGCTCGCCGGCGACAGACACCCCTGCCACCGCACCCGATCCGAATTGCGCACTGGTGAGGAAGTCGACCACCGTGTTTCGTGCCGAATCAAGTTGAGCCTGGTCGATCGGGATCGGGCCATTCTCGATAAAGTTCTGTACCTTATCGATGCCTTTGGTCGCCGAGGCGGCCAGGGTGTCCCACTGGCCCCGCACGGCAAAGACGATGAGCGTGACTATGCCGCCGAAGATCGCGATTGCGGCCACCAGGGTGATCCAGGTCGCCAGGATCGCGGGCAGTCCCCGCTTGCGCATGAACATGATCACCGGGCTTGCCGCCGCGGCCAGGATGATGGCGATCAGCAGGGGGATCACCACCAGCTTCAGCTGGACGAGCACGAACACAATGGCGACCGAGAGCAGCGCCACCACGATGATCTGGCCGCTGCGCAGGCTGAGCGCGCCGAGCCGGTCGGACATCATGCTCCGAAGCGTGGGACGGGTCGTGGTCTCTTCTGGCACAGGCCTGGGTTTCATACGCACCACCCCACTCTATTCAGGCGCGAAAGTTAGCGCCGAGGGTTGACAGCGGCCCGACCTGTCTACTGATCTGAGGGATGGGCCTCGAGAAAGGCGACCGCGGCCGCCCTGAACTCGCGGGAAGTCGGGGCGTTGAAGTGGTTTCGGTCGGGGATTTCGAAGAAGGTGCCGTCCGGCGATGCTGCGCAGAGCGCGCGTGACTTCTCGATGATGCGATCGTCACTTCCGGTCGCGAACAGTAGCGGTTGCGATGGAGCGTTATCCACGGTGGGTTGTTCCCCGTCGCGCATTCCCTCGACCAGACTAACGAGAGCGGCGAGGTCGTTGTTCGGGATGCCGGCGGCCATCTGCAGGTACGTGGCCGTGAGCCGGTCATCCGGGGCAGCACCACCCGCAATGAAACGCCGGGCCTCATCGAGCTGGAAGCGGGTCAGCGGATCACCATCGGGGATGCCGCCGAGCACCGCGGTCGTGATGCGCTCGGGGTACTCGCGGGCGGCCTTCCAGCCGACCCGGGCGCCGAGGGAGTATCCGACATACTGCACCTCGTCGAGCAGGAAGGTGTCGAGCACGGCGAGCACGTCGTCTGCCAGGATCTGCATGGTGTAGCTCGCCGGGTCGTGCGGTTTATCACTGGCACCGTGGCCGCGCTGGTCGATGGCGATCACGTGCCGGCCGGCGCGCAGCAGGTCGCGAACCCAACCGGTGAGATTCCAGTTGCCAAGACCGCTCGAGGCGAAACCGTGAACCAGTAGCACTGTGGATGCGTCGGGGTCGCCGAATTCGTAGGTTGCAATGGCGACACCGTCCGCTGCCATCACGCTGCGAGGTTGCGGGGCGGGCGGGTTCGGCACCCGACCATTCTGCCAGCGCCCACACGGAGTCACGGACCGGTCGGTTTCTCCCGCCGCAGTGTCCTGCCGCAGCGCGCCGAGCCCGTACCGCACTTCCACCCGCCACCTCGGGCCGCGCCCGTCACCAGGCCGCGCCGGTCACCGCGCCGTGCCCGCCGCCGCGCCGCGCCCGTCACCACCTGCCCAATTTCCCGCCACCGCTCGCGCCGAGAACGCCGCTTCTGCTGCCTAAACCCAGCTGGACCCAGCAGAAGTGGCGTTCTCGGTGCGAGGCAGCGGTGCAGCGTACGCGGCGGGCAGTCGCCCGGTCTTAGGGTTCCGAACCATCCGGTACCCACTGGCACCCAGGTAAGGCAGAATGCGATTGATGACTGATTTCACTTCCCGGCCCTGGCTCGAGTCGTACGCCAAGGGGGTTTCCGCGGACATAGACACCCCCACGCAGACGCTGGTCGAGATGCTCGACGTGTCGGTTCACCGATACCGACGCAGTGTTGCGCTGGAGTTCTTCGGCGCGGAGACCACCTACGCCGAGCTCGGCGAACAGGTCGCGAGAATGGCCGCCGCGCTACATAAGCTCGGCGTGCAGCACGGCGATCGCGTGGCCCTGGTGTTGCCTAACTGCCCCCAACACATCGTGGCGTTCTACGCGATCCTGCGGGTCGGTGCCATCGCGATCGAGCACAATCCGCTCTACACCGAGCGCGAATTGCGCCACCAATTCGAGGATCACGGCGCCACCGTCGCCATCGTGTGGGACAAGATCGCCGCAACCGTGGTCGGATTTCCGGATGACGTTGGGGTGCGCACCGTCATCTCCGTGGATGTCACGAGGTCGATGTCGCTGCGCACCCGCACCGCCCTGCGGCTCCCCGTAAAAAAAGCGCGCGAATCACGCGCCGCGCTGACCGTCGGTCGGGCGGTGACGGGCGCTCTGGACTGGGCCGCCCTGATCACGACGGCTCGAATAAACCATCGTGTGCCCGGCCCGGCGCTCGGCGATATTGCGGTGCTGCAGTACACCAGCGGCACCACCGGCTCACCGAAGGGCGCCATCCTGACCCATTCGAACCTGAGGGCCAATGCGATGCAGGGCGAGGCTTGGGTGCCGGGCCTGAGACCCGGCAAAGAGACGTTCTACGGTGTTCTGCCGATGTTCCACGCGTATGGGCTCACCCTGTGCCTGACCTTCGCGATGAGCATGGGCGCTCGACTGGTGCTGTTCCCCAAATTTGACGCAAAGTTAGTGCTCGATGCCATGCGCACGTCGCCGGCGACATTCCTCCCGGCCGTTCCACCGATTTATGATCGGCTGGTGACCGCCGCGGAGGCTCGCAAGGTCAGCCTCCGTGGCATCCGCTTCGCTATCTCCGGCGCCATGAACCTGCCGGTCGACACGGTGACCCGTTGGGAGAAGACGACCGGGGGGCTGCTGGTGGAGGGCTATGGGATGACCGAGACCTCGCCGGTCGCGCTCGGCAACCCGATCGGCCCCTCCCGTCGCCCCGGCACCGTGGGAGTGCCCTTTCCCAGCACGGAGATCCGGGTGGTTGACCCCGACGATCCGACGGTCGACAGGGGCGTGGGCGACGCGGGCGAGCTGCTCATCCGCGGTCCTCAGGTCTTCGCCGGGTACTGGAACCGCCCCTCCGACACCGCCGAGACGCTGCTGGCCGGGGGCTGGCTGCGCACCGGAGACATCGTGACAGTGTCGGCCGATGGCTTCGTCACCATCGTTGATCGCATCAAAGAATTGATCATCACCGGCGGATTCAACGTTGCGCCGAGCGAGGTCGAGGCCGTGCTGCTTGCGCATCCTGCCATCGCCGACGCCGCGGTTATCGGCCTGCCCAGCCCCTCCGGTGGCGAGGATGTCACTGCCGTCGTCGTGCTGGCGACCGGCGCCGCGATCGACCCCGTCGAGGTGCGTGAGTGGGCCAAAGCGCGACTGGCCGCGTACAAGGTGCCCAGGCGCATCGAAGTGGTGGATGAACTGCCGCGGAACATCGTGGGGAAGGTGCTGCGCCGGGTCGTTCGTCAGGCGCTGGTCGAGGGCTGACCCGCGGGTCGCTACCAGCCGGCGGTGCCGGGCCCGCCTTTGAATGGGCCGACCACGCGGGACGTGATCCAGCCGCCGTAGAAGTCTCCGGCCTGCGCCTGGACGGTTTCTCCGGCGACCTGGCAGGAGTCCATGGCCGAGGGGTAGACGGCGACCCGGCCAGCGAGCGCCTCGAACCCTCGGGACGGGCTCGGGTAGTACCACGCCGAACGTTCCGCCGTGGCATCCGGAGTCACTACCGACAGGTACTTCGCCGAACCCTTGAACTCGCAGAAGCTGCTGCCGGCGGCGGCCACGAGGCTGCCCTCGGTGAACGCGGACCGAGGCAGGTAATAGACGGGTGGATGACTCGTCTCAAGCACGCGCATCGCATCGGTCGTGTCGGCGATCACCGTACCGCCCAGCGTGACCACGATGCGCTCGGCGGTCGGTTCGACGCGGGGCGGCCGGGGATAGTCCCACACCGACTCCTGCCCGGGCCCGGGTTCGATGCGGCCGAGGCCAGGGCGGTTGTGCGAGTTCTCCATATGCCGAGCATAGGCATCCACTCTGTGAGGGGCCCGCTGCGCGACAGCCCGCTCACCCTGCGGGCAGCGATCAGGCGAAGATCTCTTGCTTCGTTGGAAATGGCATCAGGTCCCCGAAGTCGATCGTTCCACCGAAACGCGCCCGTTTGTAGGGAAGGAGCACCAGCAGCGCAACACCTTCGCGATGCTCGAGCCTCACCTCGACCGCATCGGTCTTCCGTTCGCTGAGTCGGGTGTTGACGATGATGGCACTCGCCCTGGCAGTCGACGCCACCGTGCGCAATTGGACAGTGATCGCCTCGGCTATGTGCGCTGACTCTGGATGCTTACCCAGTCCCGCAAGGTCAACCTCCGCCGACAGCAGTCGTCCCTCAAGATCGGTGACCAGTGCGAACGGGTCGAAGGCGCTGGAGTCGGTGAGTCGGGACTGCGCCAGTCGAAGGGCGGCCGCGAGCATACTGTCAATGTCGCCCTGGGCGGCAATGCTGAGTACGTCTCGCGACAATTGCATGTGCACACCGTATCCATACATGGGCATTCTCCGCTGCCGCCAATACGGGTGGCAGGGCGGCGTGGCTCAGCGGGGGTTCGTCCCCAGTAGCGACCGCACCAAAACGGTGATCTCCATTCGCTCCGCGTCGTCGCCGAGAGTCGAAACTCCGTCTCCGGGTTGCGCGCCGTAGTCACCGAATCCGGCGTGGTTGAGCCCATCGACCTGTTCGAAACGGGCGTCGTCGGGCAGCAGTGCTGACGCCGCCTCGATCTTCTCCGGGGTGCTCAGTGCGTCCTCGCTGCCGCCGATAGACAGCACTTCCAGGCCTGTCGACGACAGGTCGTTCGCGCAGTAGCTGCCGAATAAGACCAGTCCAGCGACCTCGGCGCCGTCGCCGGGGGCCCCGGCGAGCTGGCACGCGCGCACCCCGCCGAGGGAATGCCCGCCGACGAACCAGCGACTCACGGTGGGAGCGTCATCCTGAAACAGCGCCAGCGGTCGCTGGTCGAAAAACGCAAGATTCAGAGTGGGCTTGGTGATGACCACTGTCACGCCGCTGGATTCGACGATTCCCGACAGCTTATAAAGGTATGCGTACGGGTCGACTTTGGCTCCGGGGATGAAAACGAGGCCGGTGCCGGATGCCTCGCCCGTGGGCATCATCACGATCGAGTGATCCGTGGAGCTGATCGACACCGCCGGGTTCTCCCAGGCTTTGATCGCGGCACCGCGGTCTCCCGCCATCACCATGCTCGCGTAGAAGACGAAGGCGGTGACTGCGAGCACCAGCACGACGGCGATCACGATGGCGGCGCGGCGGACTCGACGAAGTACTGAGGTCATGGCATCCATTCTGCACGGTGCCGGGGAGTATCGTCGGCGAGGTGACCGATCGCATTGACACCCTGATCATCCTTGGCGCCAACGGCGACCTGACCTCCCGGCTGCTGCTTCCCGGGCTCTCGTCGCTGCTCGCCTCGACCAGGGGCAGTTCGATCAACCTCGTGGGGGTGGATCGTGGTGAGCTGAGCCAGACCGACTGGCGCGCGAAGGTCACACAGGCGTTCGCCGCAACCCCCTCGAGCCTCGGCACGGCGATCACGAAGGAGTCGCGTTACCTTCAGGCCGACGTGACAAGCGAGTCCGACCTCGCCGCCGTCCTCGCCGCTTCCCCCGGCCGAATCGCGCTCTACTTCGCCCTGCCCCCGGCCGTGACGATCATGGCCTGCACGACGCTGTCGACGATGCCGCTACCCAAGGGCATCGCCTTCGCCCTCGAGAAGCCGTTCGGAACCGATCTGCGAAGCGCGAAGTTGCTCAACAGGCTCCTGCAGAGAATGCTCCCGGAAGAGCAGCTGTTTCGCGTCGACCACTTCCTCGGCAAATCCACGGTACTGAACATGCTCGGGGTTCGTTTTGCGAACAGGATTTTCGAGCCTCTGTTCTCCGCCCCCCATGTCGAGAAGGTCGAGATCGTCTTCGACGAAACTCTCGCCCTGGAAAATCGCGCTGGATACTACGACAAGGCCGGCGCTCTCGTCGACATGATCCAGAGCCATCTGCTGCTGGTACTCGCTCTCGCCGCGATGGAACCCCCGGCCAGTCTCGACGCCGACGACCTTCGTGGTGCGATGGCCCAGGTGCTCAGGGCGACGAGTATGAAAACGAAGAACGGCTCGTCCAGCCGCCGAGCGCGGTACGGTGCCGGTGGCACGTTGCCGGCCTATACCGACGAAGCGGGGGTGGATGCCTCCCGCGACACCGAAACCCTCGCCGAGGTCACACTTCAGATCGCGAACTGGCGGTGGGCGGGTGTGCCGTTCATTCTGCGCTCGGGCAAAGCGCTTGGCGAGAGTCGACAGGAGGTCATCGTGACCTTTAGAGATGTGCCGCACCTGCCGGGCGGGCTGACGGGAGCATCCGCCCCGTCCAGGCTGAGAATGTCGATGAAGCCGGCGGCGCTCGACCTCGACCTCATGATCAATGGCGAGGGTGATCCGTTCACATTGGAGCCGAGCATCCTGCACGCAGACCTGGGTGCCGGTGAGCTGAACGCGTATGGCGAAGTGCTTGCGGGCATCCTGGAGTGTGACCCGACCCTGTCGGTCCGCGGCGACGTTGCCGAGGAGTGCTGGCGCATCGTCGCCCCGGCACTGGCGGCGTGGCGCAAGAATGCGGTAGAACTCGAGGAGTACCCTGCCGGATCGAGTGGCCCGACGGGCTGGTAGCGTTCGGTCGATCCGCCACGCGATTTGTTGGTGAGTGGCCCCGTCGAAGTGATGCGCTGCTACGAAGAGCAGTCAATCGAAGGGGACCATCATGTCTGGCACGAGCGCAACGGCAGTGGCGGTGGCACAGGCCACTCCGAAGCAGACGTACGAGATCTCGGGGCCGCTGGACCCGACCAACTTCTACCCCAGGTCCGGGGTTCTGCCCGCCGTGAAGGCTGTGCATCACCAAACCGGCAGTTGGGACACGATCGGTCGCACGAGGATGTTGATGCTGTCGGACGGCGGACACGTGATCGAGACGATCACCGACACCGACTCGCCGACCTACTTCGCCTACGAGCTCAGCGACTTTCAGAAGCTGTTCGGGATGCTCGTCGCGAGTGCTCGAGCCGAGTGGCGTTTCGAGCGGCTCGAGTCGGGCACCCGGATCAGCTGGACCTATACGTTCTTCGGGAAACCCGGCCGAGGCTGGATCGTGGCGCTCATTGTCAGGCTGCTCTGGGGCCCGTACATGGCGAAGGTGCTGCCTCCAATTGCTCGCGAGGTGTCGCGGCAGGCGGCCGGCGCCAGCGCCTGAGGCTTCGTCGCAGTGCGGGTGACCCCGGCCTGGGCGTGTCCGCGGACGTCCCGCCCGCGGCCGCGGCCACACCCGCAGCGGCAGCGGCTCCCGCTCTCGCTCCCGCTCTCGCTCCCGCTCCCGTTCCCGCTCCCGTTCCCGTTCCCGTTCCCGTCTCCGTTCCCGTCCGAAATGACGGAGATTCCGGTTCCGTCGGCTCCGGTGCGGCCGCTGTGGCGCGTATAGCCGCTGAGAGTTCCGTCATTTCGGACATGGACAGGGGCAGGACATGGACAGGGGCAGAACAGGGCGGGACAGGGACCGGGGGCGGGAGTACGCCGCACCCCCACGCGCAGCATCCGGCTCCGTCGGTGTCCGCGACTGCTCAGGCGGGCTTCATCACGCTGGCGGTGAACGCCTGCAGTCGCGAGTTGAGACCCTCGATGCGGCCGGCGAGCAACTGTTCAGGGTCAGGCTGCAGTGGATGCGCCGGCGGCAGGATGCGAATCAGGTGCGAACATGCCAGGTCGTCACACAGGTACGTGCCGACGGTGTTGCCGTCGCGACCGGGCTGCCCTGCGCGCGGCGCGGTGAACATGCTGATCTCGTCGGCGCGCCGGGTGATGCGGCACAGCGAACACATCGCGGC
>NZ_JANLVV010000124.1:0-5081 GCF_031364185.1 Salinibacterium sp.
GGGCTGACTCGTATCGCTATTCTGACGGCATTGTTTGTTTCCTGCCGCACGCGGCGGTGCTGGCCACCTCCGACGTGGAATTGAGCACGCCGGACGGAACAACATGGTTCGGAAACTGAGTGCTTTCAAGAATGAATGACGCCACTCAGCACCCGGAGGCAAACCCCCGACCAGCCGGCTGCTACTAACTCGATAACCGGATACAACTAGGCTCGCAAGAGTTCCAGATCGTGGTCGACCATATTGGCGACGATTTCCTCAAAGCCAACGGTCGGGGCCCAGCCAAGTTTCTCACGGGCATACGACGCGTCTCCCACCTGTCGGGGTGCGTCACCGCTGCGTATGAACTCGTCTGAGACCGTCACGTAGGCGCGCCAGTCTGAGATTCCCACTCGGGCGAACGCCTCGGCCACGAAGTCCTGAACAGAATGATCGATGCCCGTTGCAATCACGTAGTCGCCGGGAGTGTTGGATTGAGCGACCCTGTACAGCGCGTCGACGTAGTCGGGTGCCCAGCCCCAATCGCGCCGGGCGTCGAGGTTACCCAGCTCAAGGGTGCCCTGAAGCCCCAGCGAGATTCGCACCGCCGAGGCGGTGATCTTGCGGGTAACGAAGGTCTCGGGGCGGCGCGGCGACTCATGGTTGTACAGGATGCACGACGAGGCCCACACGCCTGCGGTGCGGTACACGTTAACTAGTGAGTGCGCGTACGCTTTCGCTGCTCCGTAGGGAGAGGTTGGCTTGATCGGGGTGCGTTCCGTTTGGGGAACCTCGACGGGAGCGCCGAATATTTCAGCACTGGATGCCTGCACAAACCGTGCGCCAAGTACCCCCTGAAGAGCGGCGAGCATCTCCGAAACTGCCAGTCCGTTGATACGAGCCGTTAATTCGTGCTTCTGCCACGAACCATAGACCGAGCTGATGGCTGCCAGGTTGTATACGACATCGGGGGCCAGGGATCGGATGAGCCCGCCGATTCCCGGCTGAGACAGATCGAGCTGATGCAGCTCAACCCCGTCGACCGAATGCTCATCGGCCGAGAGTGAGGTGCCATGCACTTCGTGGTCGGCGGCTACGAGCAGTTCAGCCAGATACGAGCCATCCTGTCCGGTGACGCCGGTGATGAGGATGCGACTCATGATAGTCCAGCGAGTCTCTTCTGCTCAGCAACATCCGATTCGACCATCATGGTGACCAGTTCGGCAAAACCGACCTTGGGCATCCAACCTAATTTTTCGTGCGCCTTGGCCGAGTCGCCGATGAGAAGGTCAACTTCGGCGGGCCGCATGAAGCGCGGATCCTGAAGTACCAGCCCAGACCAGTCCTCGATTCCGACCGCCCCAAAAGCGGAATCCAGCAGCGCGGAAATGGTGTGCGTCTCTCCCGTCGAAATAACATAGTCGTCGGCGACCTCCTGCTGCAGCATGAGCCACATAGCTTCGACGTAGTCACCGGCGAAGCCCCAGTCGCGACGAGCATCGAGATTGCCAAGCGTGAGCGACTCCTGAAGACCGAGCGAGATGCGAGCAACTGCCTGACTCACCTTGCGGGTCACGAATTCGGGCCCGCGGCGCGGTGACTCGTGGTTGAAGAGCACACCCGACGAGGCGTGCATCCCGTACGATTCGCGATAATTGATCGTCATGTAGTGGCCGTACACCTTGGCGACGCCGTAGGGCGAGCGTGGCCATAGCAGGGTGTCTTCGTTCTGCGGAACCTGCTGCACCTTGCCGAACATCTCCGAACTCGATGCCTGGTAAAACCGAACCTTCTTGCCGCTGTTTCCTTCATAGAGCCGCACGGCTTCGAGAGCATTGAGCACGCCCATCCCGGTCACCTCGCTGGTCAGGTGGGCGTTCTCCCACGAGTACGCGACGAAGGAGATTGCACCGAGGTTGTAAAACTCGTCTGGCTGCGCGACGTTGAGCGCGCGAATCAGGCTCGACAGGTCGGTGAGGTCACCGGTGAGAATCTTTACATTGGGAACGACCTCTTCGAGCAGGGCCAGCTTCGGGTTGTTCTGACCGCGCATGAGGCCGTAGACCTCGTAGCCCTTTGAGAGCAGCAGTTCAGCGAGGTAGAGGCCATCCTGGCCCGTGATTCCGGTGATGAGCGCGCGTGTCATCTGTCTCATTTCTCGCATGACGTGGGTGACTGGATCACAATCACCAGCGAGAACTAAAGTAACGCACGCCGTGAGACCGAGTGACGGAAAAGCGCGCATGTGGATGGACATCTCATTCGGGTCATCACTTGCGCTCTGGTAGGTTATCCCGGTCAACCGAAAGGACCACCGTGGTAATGAGCACCGTGAAACGCTTGCGCCACCGCCTGTCGCCTTTAATGTTCGCCCCAGTCTTTGCGTTCGTCGCACTTATTTCCTGGGGGCTTTCGTCGCCCGTCGGGTCGTCACCAGACGACGAGTTCCATCTCGCCAGTATCTGGTGCGGGCAAGAGAACTCGCGATGCGCCGCAGGCGAAACTCCGGGTGAGCGAATGGTCAGTCCCGAGCTCTTGATCGACGCAGTGTGTTACGCCTACAAGCCGGGTGTGAGTGCCGAATGTCAAGGCGAGGACTTCGGATCCACCCCAGGTCAGCTCATCGAAAGCGACCGCGGAAATTTTTCCGCCCTTTACCCGCCCGTGTTTTATGCGGCGATGAGCCTGCTTGCCGGATCAAACGTTGAGACCTCCGTGATGCTGATGCGGATAGCAAACGCGGCTCTTTTCGTCGGGCTGATGACCACTACCTTCCTCCTGCTGCCCCAGCGCCGCAGATTGACTCTGGTGTGGGCGAGCGTCATCACCGCGGTCCCACTGGGGATGTTCATCATCCCCTCCACCAATCCCAGTAGCTGGGCAATTCTGTCAGCAGCGCTTCTTTGGATCTCGCTCCTCGGATACTTCGAGTCCACGGGCAAACGAAAAGTAGGTCTCGCTGTGGTCGCCCTAGTCGCGGCTGTAATGGGGGCCGGAGCTCGCGCTGACGCCGCCCTATACGCGATACTCGCAATCGCGCTTGTGATGCTGATCACCGCCCGCCGCGATGCGGGCTACTGGATTCAAGCGATCCTCCCGGCATCTCTGATTGCCGTGGCCGGCCTGCTGTATCTCACGGCAAATCAGTCCGCTGCTTTGACGGCTGGCTTGCCCCCTGTCGACGGCGGGATCGGGCTGAGCCCCATCGGGCTCATTGCGTCTAACCTCCTTCTGGTTCCCTCCCTATGGGCTGGTGTCTTTGGATCGTGGAACCTCGGATGGCTCGACACTGCTCTGCCCCCCACTGTCTGGATCGCCACGCTCGGGTCATTTTGTGCCGTGGCCTACGTTGGAATCGGATCGAAGGTTCGTCGTAAGACGCTCGCCTTAGCGATTGTGCTTGCAGCGCTCTGGCTCGTTCCCACCGTCGTATTGGTGCGAACTAACGCCTTGGTGGGCTCGTATGTTCAACCCCGATACATCCTGCCTCTGATGATTTTGTTAGCGGGATTTGCTCTGCTTCAACGCAGATCTACTCAGGATGGCTCAGACACGCCCCTGCACCTCACGAGCCTCCAGGCGTTGGTACCCGTCGTAGCGCTGTCAGTAGCCAATTCGATCTCTCTCCACACCAACATTCGTCGCTATGTCACGGGCACCGACCTGTCCGGGGTCAATCTGGATACGAACCATGAATGGTGGTGGTCGATCCCAACCTCGCCGATGTTCGTCTGGATCGTCGGTTCGATCTCGTTCGCGCTTCTGCTCTTTTGCCTTTGCTCCCTCCTCATTAGACGACGGGAAGCATCCACGGTCATGTCAGCCAACTCCGCTACGCCCGACTGGACTCCGGACGATCTCGAAATACCCACTGCCTCATTGCCAGGTAGTTGAAGGCGGCAACGACAGCTATCGATACGACCTTTGCCACGATCGGGGTCAGACCGATCGCAACACCCAGAGCCACGAGAGCCACGCTGAGACCGAGGTTGACGATCACAAGGGCTATGTACCGCCAGAAGTGACCTTTACCACTCGCCCGGAAAACAACGCGGCGGTTGCCGCTGTAGTTGATCACGAAGGCGCTTATAAAGCTGAAAGCCGAAGCGACCACGGGCATCACTCCTATTGTTGTGAGCAGCAGGAAAACTCCGGCGTCGACGGAAGCGCTCATACCCCCAACAACAAGAAAGGTGAGCACCTCACGTGCTCGAGATCGAGAGTGCACGCTATCTAGGGGTGGCCTGGATATCGAGCATAAAGGCCTGCAACAGCAATTGGGTGCCTAGTAAAGCAGGTGCGACCGAGAGTAGCCAGGTTCCCGTCGTCACAGTACCCGGGTCGACAGCACTCACAGCGATGGCCCAGATACCAACCACAAGCCCTAACAGCACGAGCGGAATACCCACCAACATCAGCAGCGCGATCGGCGAAAATGACCAGAGCACGTACTTCGTCCAGATACGACGCCAGAAGCCGCCAGTAAGAGTGACCAGAAGTCTGGGCACTACTTTATGAAGCTTCATGCCCGACACTTCCTCGCCGTAGATAGCGGGAATGGGCACATCTAGCGCGCGGACGTTGGCGATGTTCAACCAGATCAACAGGTCGTTCTCGAAGTCATAGCGTTCCGCAACGCGATGTAGGGGAATGGCCTCGAGGGATGCCCGTGAAATCGCGGTATACCCATTCTGTGGATCCACCAGATCCCAGTATCCCGACGACACCTTGGTCATAAACGTCAGCACCATGTTGCCGAAGACACGATGTCGAGGCATGCCCGAAAAACTCTTCATCGAAAAGAAACGGTTTGCTTTGGTGAACCCGTATCCTCTGTCGGCGATCGGATCGATGAGGCTCTCCAGATAACTCGGGTCCATCTGGTCGTCACCGGCCATGATCACGCTGACGTCCGCCCCCAGTTCGAGCGCACGGCGGTGACCTGTGATGATCGCGCCTCCCACTCCCTTGTTTACGGCGTGACGAATTACCTCCGTGCGCTGATCTGCCGCGGCGAGAGCGACCTGGTAGGTGTCATCGGGGCTCATGTCGTCGATGACGATGATGTGGTCAACGAACGGAGGAATTCTTTCGATCACGGC
>NZ_JANLVV010000126.1:0-31924 GCF_031364185.1 Salinibacterium sp.
CTGGAGCTAGGTCGTACTTCCCAAGGTGTGGCGATTCGGGCTCAGCTGCAAAGCGCGATTCCCCATCTAGCCAGTCAGGTTTGGGAAGGCCAGCGCGCGATAGCCAGTAGTCGACCACCGCAGCCAACGCAGCGTCCCATCCTGCTGACCCCGTGGACTCCGGTTCCGGGATGTCAGCCTCGCTGGCTTCCGAGACCGTCGACAAGTAGTCCGAAAAGTCTATGAAAGCTCGGAGGGCGGGTTCGATGAGATTGGCCTCGACAGCGAGTCGAATTCGAGTTGCAGCTTCCCTGGCTGGGTCGTCCAGCGCCCAAAGTTCGCTCGCGTCAAACTCGCACTCACAGCCCAGGAACTGACCCCCGCATTGTGGGCATTCCTCTTGATCGCAGTACGGGCCGTGGAGGTCGCCGATGGCGCAAGCGCAGTCCTTGCAGAATTCCTTGGGCGAGTATCCGGCCATCCATTCCTCAGACCAGCGTGCCTCCGCGCCCCACGCAATGCGCGCAAACTCTGTTTCCTCAAGGGATACCGAGACGATTGCTTGTGCCGCGAGAAGTCGACTTGGCCACTTGCGGTGCATCGAGCGTCCGCGAAACTCGATGAACTCCTTCTGGAATGACTCGACGAGGTCCATCGCGGTCTGCACGTAGTCGTCTCGGATTTTTTCGGACAACGAACCTTCGAAGTGCTGATCGTGAAAGCCGTCTAAGAACTCAAATATCAGAAGGTAGTTCTCACGGACCTCCTCGGCGACGAGATCCACCTCGTAGTGAGTGATGTTGTTTCGCCAGCGAATCGCGGTCTGGATCGCAAGCAAATCCTTTGGTTCGATTCCGACCCGTATGCTCTGCAGACGCGCGAGCGCAGTCTCGAGCGAGACCGTCTTGCCTGGTCTATCGACGTTTTCCCAAAGGAGAAGTTCGTGCTCGTCGAAGAGCCGTTGCTTCAAGACCAACTCAACTGCGTGCACGAGATTGAGAACGGCAAACTTCCACCGCGTTGCGTCGGCGTGTGCCTTCTCGACGTAGCCCAAAGATTCGTTGAGTGAGTCAAAAGCGTTCTCGATCAGCGAGAGTCGTAGTGGCGTTTTCTCCATGTAGTTCTCCTCGCTTAGCCGTTAGTACACGTTCAGTATGGCCTCGGGACAATCGTGATAATCGCTGTGCCGTCGGACGCCCCGTCTAGGCTCGCGAGCATGAGCGAGGGCAGGCCGTTTCATGGGTAGCGTGACTCCGTACGAGACGTCCGGCGGCAAGCGCTATCGCGTGCGCTATCGCAAGCCCGATCGCAGCCAGACGGACAAGCGCGGGTTCAGAACCAAACACGAAGCCGAGCTGTTCCTCGCCTCCGTGGAAGTCGCCAAGAGCACGGGGCGGTACATCGACCCGACGAGGGCTCGCGTCACGATCGCCGACTGGATGACCGCGTGGCTCGACAGTCGATCGGATCTGCGAGCATCCACCCTCGACCGCGTTCAGGGCGTCGTGCGCAACCACATCATCCCGGCGCTCGGGAACATCGCGCTCTCCGACCTCGGGCGACTGCAGGCGCAACAGTGGGCGTCGCGGCTCAGCGCTACACAGAGCCCTGGCTCAGTGCGGAAGATCGTCAACGTGCTCTCTGCGGGCTTGCAGCTTGCCGTCGATGACGGGCGTATCCCGGCTAACCCTGCCGTGCGGTTGAAGCTGCCGAGGCAGTCGAAGTCGCACAAGAAGTTCCTCACACATGAGCAGGTTGCGGCGCTTGCCGACGCCGTCGAGGCCAAGCCAGCGGGGGAGGGGTTCGGGCTTTTGATCCTCGTGCTCGCGTACACCGGGCTGCGGTGGGGTGAACTGTCCGGACTGCGCGTGCGCGACCTCGACTTCCGTCGAGGACGTATCGAGGTGCGCAGCACGATGGTCGAAGTGAACGGCTATCTCGAGGAGTCGACTCCGAAAAACTACGAGGAACGATCCATCCCGGTTCCGGCGTTCATCCTCGAGCAGTTGGCCGACCACGTGAAGATCAAGTCGCTCGACTCGCATGTGTTTGTGAGTTCCAAGGCCGGCGCTGTGCTGCGCAACCGCACGTTCCGACGCGGCTGGTTCAACGACGCGGCCGAGAGCATCGGCATCCCCGGGCTGACTCCCCACGAGCTGCGGCACACCTGCGCGAGCCTCGCGGTGTCTGCTGGGGCCAACGTCAAAGCCCTTCAACGGATGCTCGGACACAGCTCCGCAAAGGAAACGCTCGACACCTATAGCGATCTCTTCGATGATGACCTGGACAGCGTTGCGGTCGCTTTGAATGACACCGCGGCTCGTCTGAATGTGGGCAAACTGTGGGCAAAGCAGTCCGGTAGGACTACTGCGGCAGCCGAGAAAGCCAGCAAAACACTGGCTGACCAGCTAATTCTGGAGAGCCCCCTGTCGGATTCGAACCGACGACCCCCGCTTTACAAGAGCGGTGCTCTGGCCAACTGAGCTAAGGGGGCACACCCCACCCATAATAAGGGACGCTCGATACGGCTAGCGTTGGCGTGTGCTAAAACCCGAACCGGGGCATCCGGAAACCAGGATCATGGCCACCGGGGTGCTGGGGGCTATCGCCTGCGGTGCAGGAATCGCCGCCCAGACTCGGATCAACGGGCAACTGGGCGCCGAAATCGGTGACGGATACGTCGCCGCGGTGATCTCGTTCGGCTCGGGCCTGGTAGTGCTGCTGGTGCTGCTCCTGGTGTCGCGCGCGGCGCGGCAAGGCCTCGGCATCATCATCGGTGGGCTTCGCACCGGGCGCGTTCCCTGGTGGATGGTGCTGGGAGGTTCGGCGGGCGCCCTGTTCGTGCTTTCGCAGGGGCTGGCTGCAGGCGTGCTCGGCATCGCCGTGTTTACCGTCGCCGTCGTGTTCGGGCAAACGATCAGTGGGCTGGTGATCGATCGGCGGGGGCTGGGATCTGCAGCCCCACCCACCATCACGCCCGCCAGGATCGTGGGCTCCGCGCTCATGCTGGCGGCGGTGACCCTGATCGTGTCGACACAGTTCGCCTCACGCGTGCCACTGTGGCTCGTGCTTCTGCCGCTCGCCGCAGGGTTTGCGATCCCATGGCAACAGGCCGTCAACGGTCAGATCCGGGTGATCTCCGGTTCGCCCATCGCCGCAACGCTGCTGAACTTCGTCGTCGGCACCACACTCCTGGGGCTCGCGTGCGTCGTGAACGCGCTACTCGTAGGGCTGCCCCAGGAGTATCCGACCAATCCGGTCCTCTACCTCGGGGGAGTGATCGGCGTCGGCTTCATCGCCCTCGGCGCGATCCTGGCGCCGCGCATCGGCGTGCTGCTGCTGGCTCTCGGCACGATATCGGGGCAACTTGTGGTCGCGCTGCTGCTTGATGTCGTGGTGCCCGCCGACGGGCATCCACTGGCCCTGACGACCGTCATTGGCGCCGCCATCACCCTCATCGCGCTCGCCATTGCAGCGCTGCCGTCACCAAAAGTCAGGCCGTCACCAAAAGTCAGGGTGCCGAGAGGTAACTCTCGACCCTGAGCTTTCGCTTGCGTGGTGCCTTTGACTTCTCGGGCTTGCCCCCCACGTAAAGCCACCCCATCAGCTTCTCGTGCTTGCCGAGCCCGTGCATCTTCGCGACGCGCTTATGGCGCGTGAGCTCGCCGGTGCGCCAAAACACTCCCCAGCCCGCGTCATCCAGCATGAGACTCAGCATGTAGGCGACTCCGGATGCCACGGCATCCTGCTCCCATTCGGGAATCTTGCTCCGCGACCTGTTGACCGCCACCACGGCAATCAGCAGCGGCGCGCGGAGGGGCTTATCGGCGGAGCCGCCCTCCTTCGCGAATGCCGTACCGAGCCGGACCCTGTCGTCACCGCGCAACTCGATCAGTCGCCACGGCTTCAGCGAACCGTGGTCGGCGATGGTTGCCGCGGCCTCCACAATCGGAGCCAACTCGGCGTGTGTGGGAGCCTCGGCGGTGACCTGCGGGTACGACTGCCGACGCAGCACCGCATCCAGTGCAGACAATCAGGACTCCGTGAAACCGAGCGAGAGCGAATTCATGCAAAATCGGTCGCCCGTGGGGGTCTGGTACGCGTCGTCGAACAGGTGACCGAGATGCGAACCGCACGTGCCGCAGAGCACTTCGATGCGCACCATGCCGAGAGATTTATCGGTCTTGAGCTCGACGGCGTCGGGGTTCACTGACTCGAAAAAGCTGGGCCAGCCCGAGCCCGAATCGAACTTCGCGCCGCTCCTGAACAGCTCGGCGTTGCACGCGCCGCAGGTGTACGTACCCTCACGCTTCTCATCCAGCAGGGCCCCGGACCACGGTCGCTCCGTCGCGGCCTCACGCAGGATCGAGTAGCGATCGCCCAACTCGTCGCGCCACTGCTGTTCGGTTTTCTCGACCTGGTAGGTCATATCGCGCTCCTTAAATGCGGGTGAAGGGAACTCCTACTGTATTAAACTCGCGATCGTGCCCGAATGTTCCGTCGTCTCACGCTCATGGAGCGAACTCACAACTTCCGAACTGTACGCCGTGCTGAAACTGCGAACCGATGTGTTCTTTGTCGAGCAAAAGGTCGACGAGGAAGAACTGGACAATCGGGACCAGGAGCCGGGCACCCGACACCACTGGATCGCAGATTCCTCAGGAACTGTCGCCTACCTGCGGGTGCTGGTGAACGATGAGCCCGAGCATCTGGATGCCCGGCACATCATCGGGAGGGTGGTGGTGCGCGCCGATCGCCGCGGGGAGGGGCTCGCTCAACAGCTGATGGCCGTGGCGCTCAAGGAGTTCACAGGCGCGCCGATGCTCTTGCACGCCCAGCAGTATGTCGCGCCTCTGTATGCGAAGTTCGGCTTCGTGGCGTTCGGTGAGCCGTACGATGAGGCGACCATCATGCACATCTCGATGTATCGCGCGGCGTCGACGGCAGTCAACGGGTAGTGGTCTCGTAAGCAACAGACCGTCGTCGTTCCGCGGTCTGCGGGCGTTGTCGCCATACAATGACAGCAAACTTTGGAGATCAGGATGAGCGCCCAGCCGCAGCCCGCGAGTGACAGCGCACCCGGCCTCTCTTCCCGTGACACCGCCATCCTCGACTTCGAACGGGAGTGGTGGCGCCATGTGGGAGCGAAGGAGGAGGCGATACGCTCTCAGTTTTCGCTGTCCGCCGCCCGCTACTATCAGGTGCTGAATGCCGTGATCGATTTGCCCGCAGCCGTGCGACACGATCCCATGCTGGTCGGTAGGCTGCAGCGCGCACGCGATGCACGAACCTCTTCACGAGCGGCGCGAGCGTTCACAAGCCCAGACCACGGTGGCACTGCCCCCATAACGAAGAAGTGACCCACTGACACATGGCGTACCCCAAAGACCGCTTCGACCAGCTTCCTGACGACCTGCGACGCATCGGTGCCCACCGGGGGCCCGGCGCGCGAGGTCGCGGCTGGATCGGATTGGCGTGGGCAGCGCTCGCCACGCTCGTGCTCGTCGGAGGTGGCATCTTCGCGCTCAAGGTGTTTGTGGGCGTCGACATCGACATCCCGTTCCTGTCCGCCACCGCCACCCCCACCCCGATTGCTACCACTCCTGCACCGCCACAGGCAGACCCCGTGCTCGATCCAGCGACCATCGACCCTGCTCGTAATATCAAGACCGCGATCTACAACGGCACCACCACTGCCGAATTGCAGAACACGGTTGGGGATGCGCTGGCGGCGGCCGGCTGGGTCATCGATACCCGCGCACGTGCATCCACCAGCGATGTCGCGAAGACGATCGTGTACTACAGCGACGTCGCCAATGAGGATGTCGCGAGAGGTCTCGTAATTGCTCTCGGCGTTGGTGACATTCGATTGGTGCCCGCGGAAACCTTCCCCGGAACCCCCGTGACGATCGTTATTGGCCTCGACTACCCGGGCGCGGCAGCCGGCGGCTGATCCTGCCGGAATGCGGCGGGAGTTGTCTTGCACTCCCCACCGTCGAGTGCTAATTTAGCCATTGGCACTCGCATGATTCGAGTGCTAACGAACTCGCTTGTATGACGTCCGGGAGGGACGAGAAACACACATGGCAAAGATCATTGCTTTCAACGAAGAGGCCCGTCGCGGCCTCGAGCGTGGCCTGAACATCCTGGCCGACGCAGTCAAGGTCACCCTCGGCCCACGCGGTCGCAACGTCGTTCTCGAGAAGAAGTGGGGCGCTCCCACCATCACGAACGATGGTGTGTCGATCGCCAAGGAAATCGAGTTGGATGACCCCTACGAGAAAATCGGTGCCGAGCTCGTCAAAGAGGTCGCCAAGAAGACGGATGACGTCGCTGGCGATGGCACGACCACCTCGGTCGTTCTCGCCCAGGCGCTCGTTCGAGAGGGACTGCGCAACGTCGCAGCAGGCGCAGACCCGATCAGCCTGAAGCGCGGAATCGAGAAGGCCACCGCGGCCGTCATCGAAGCACTCATCGCGAGCGCCAAAGAGATCGAGACCAAGGAAGAGATCGCCGCCACCGCATCGATCTCGGCCGGCGACCCCGAGATCGGCGCGCTGATCGCCGAGGCGATCGACAAGGTCGGCAAGGAAGGCGTCGTCACCGTTGAGGAGTCGAACACCTTCGGCACCGAACTCGAGCTCACCGAGGGCATGCGCTTCGACAAGGGATTCCTGTCTGCGTACTTCGTCACCGACCCCGAGCGCCAGGAAGCGGTCTTCGAAGACCCTTACATCCTGATCGTCAACAGCAAGGTCTCGAACATCAAAGACCTGCTGCCCATCGTCGACAAGGTGATCCAGAGCGGCAAGCAGCTGCTCATCATTGCCGAGGATGTGGATGGCGAGGCTCTCGCAACACTGGTGGTCAACAAGATCCGTGGCATCTTCAAGTCGGTGGCCGTCAAGGCTCCCGGCTTCGGTGACCGCCGCAAGGCACAGCTCGCCGACATCGCTATCCTCACGGGCGGCCAGGTGATCTCTGAGGAGGTCGGCCTGAAGCTCGAGAACGCGACCCTCGACCTGCTGGGCCGTGCTCGCAAGGTCATCATCACCAAGGATGAGACCACCATCATCGAGGGTTCGGGCGACGAGGAGGCCATTGCTGGTCGCGTCAAGCAGATCCGCGCCGAGATCGAGAACACCGACAGCGACTACGACCGCGAGAAGCTCCAGGAGCGCCTCGCGAAGCTCGCCGGCGGTGTTGCGGTCATCAAAGCCGGAGCCGCGACTGAGGTCGAGCTCAAGGAGCGCAAGCACCGCATCGAAGATGCAGTGCGTAACGCGAAGGCAGCAGTCGAAGAAGGCATCGTCGCCGGTGGTGGCGTTGCACTCATCCAGGCTGGAAAGATCGCGTTCGACTCCGAGGCCATCACGAGCCTCACGGGTGACGAGGCGACGGGCGCGAACATCGTGCGCGTTGCCATCGATGCTCCGCTCAAGCAGATCGCGCTCAACGCGGGCATGGAGCCCGGAGTTGTGGCCGATAAGGTACGTCACCTTCCCGTCGGCCAGGGCCTCAACGCCGCAACCGGTGAGTACGTCGACATGCTTGCCGCTGGAATCAACGACCCGGTGAAGGTGACGCGCTCGGCGCTGCTCAACGCCTCGTCAATCGCTGGCCTGTTCCTCACTACCGAAGCGGTCGTGGCTGATAAGCCGGAGAAGCACGCTGCACCGATGGGCGACCCGTCGGGCGGCATGGACTTCTAAGTTCCCGCAGCACCACAAACGGCCGGTCTCCATTGGGAGGCCGGCCGTTTGCGTTAGCTATCGTGCGAACAGCCTCGCATTGGCCGCCTCGATCTCGGCGTACTGTTGGCCGGCCTGTGTGAGAGCCTGATTGATCGCGGCGAGGTTCTCCTCCACGCGCTGTTGGGTGGTTTTCCACTCGGCCACCACGCCGGTGAAGGCCGAAGCGGCCTGGCCCGACCATGACGACTGCAGGTTGGTCAGTTGGCCGTGAAGCCCTGACACCTCGGACTGGATGCGGATGATGGACGACCGTACCGCGCCGGTAGCGCTGATGACGGCTTCACTGTCTACTTGATAACGGGTCATGAGCGAGACGGTATCGCGGGGGAGCAGGGGCCGGATTACTGCTCCGGTGCGATGGGGAGGTCCGGGGCATCCACAATGCTGGGGAGGAGGGGAAGGCTGACCCGGAATGTCGCCCCGCCGCCCGGAGTCTCGACAACCTCGACCTCGCCGTGATGTGATTCGACGATGGCCGCGACGATGGCCAGCCCCAGTCCGCTGCCGCCGGTGGAACGCTGGCGCGAACTGTCGGCGCGGTAGAAGCGCTCGAAAATTCGCCCTCTGATCTGGGGCGGGATGCCCTCGCCATGATCGATCACGGAGATCACCGCTCGGCGTCGCGAACTGTCGACACCGACACCGATCTCGAGTGGGCTGCCCGCCGGGGTGAAGCGCATGGCATTGCCGATGAGATTGGCCACCACCTGGCGGATCTTATTCTCTTCGGCGAACACCACGGCCCGTAGTCTGACGTTCGGAGGGTCTGTCGCGGGCACCACCATTCCCCCGTCCTCACGTGCACGGGAGCGCCGTGCGACGAGCCGCGCCAGTGTCGCGCCGGCGAATGCGATCGGGCCGGTCGCGAGTGTGGTCGAACCACGCGACGGTGTCGTGACATCCTCGGATTCGGGAAGCACCAGCACCCGCGTGGGCGGATCGGCCTCGTCGGGCCGGAAGTCCGGCTCGGCCACGACATCGGTGCCCACCACGGTCACCACCCGATCCGGCGCGGAGGCCATCGCGTCGAGCGCGGCATCCCTGGCCAGTGGCACGAGATCGACCTGGGTGAGCTGCAGCGGCTTGGCCTCGTCGAGCCGGGCCAGTTCGAGCAGGTCTTCGACCAGCTCGCCCATCCGGATGGCCTCTTTCTCGATGCGTTCCATGGCTTGGGCGACGTCCTCGCGTTTGGTGAGCGCCCCCATCCGGTACAGCTCGGCATAACCACGCACCGACACGAGCGGTGTGCGCAGCTCGTGGCTCGCGTCTCCCACAAAGCGACGCATCTGGTCGATGGTGCGTGCGCGGTCGGCGAAGGCGCGGTCGATCCTGCCCAGCATCGAGTTGAGTGAGCGGTTGAGTCGGCCGACCTCGGTGTTGGGGGTGGCGCCGGCGATGCGCTGGTTGAAATCACCGTCGGCGAATCGAGCGGCCGTGGCCTCCACTTCGCGCAGCGGTGTGAAGGTGGATGTCACGAGCAGCCGTGTTAGTGCCCCGCCGAAGATCACCACGGTTAGCCCGAAGAACAGGAAAATGGCGGCGAGGCGCGAGATTGTCGCGTTGGATGCGCCGAGGTCGAGGCCGATCACGGCGACGAGCGGCTCAGTCGCGCCCTCCGTCAGCAGTGGGTACCCGATGACGCGCCACTGGCCGCCGCCGCTCGTGCTCGACACGGTCACGGCGCCTTTGTGGTCGACGATCCCCGAGGTGCTCGTCGGTCGATCACTGTCTGAGTCGAGGTTGCTGCACCTAACCTCACCCTTCTCATCCATCATGGCGAGGTAATAGTCGGTAGGAAGGCTCGAGACGCTGCACTCGACACCCGAATCTCCCACGCTCACCTGGAACACCCGCGGATCGTTGAGCAACGGCGCGACACTGTCGATCTTCTTGTCCACCTCATCGAGCAGGTAGTTCTTCAGCACCGTCATGGTGCCCACGCCCGCGACCAGCAGCCCCATTGTGAGTAGCAGAACCGTCACGCCGGTAATCTTGGTGCGGAGCGAGATCCGGTTCCACCACTCGGTGAGAGCGTGCATAAGACCGACAGTTTATGCCCTCTAGCTGGCTAGATCCTGGCTGCCTTCAACATGTATCCGAAGCCACGCTTGGTCTGGATGACGGGCTCGTCAGAGAACTGGTCGAGCTTGCGACGCAGGTACGAGATGTAGCTCTCGACGATGCCGGCGTCTCCGTTGAAGTCGTACTCCCAGACGTGATCGAGAATCTGCGCCTTCGATAGCACGCGGTTGGGGTTCAGCATGAGGTAGCGCAGCAGCTTGAATTCAGTGGGGCTGAGCTCGATCTGCTCGGCGCCGATGGTCACCTCATGGGTGTCCTGATCCATGGTGAGCTCACCAGCGCGGATGACTGCCTCCTCGTCATCCTGCATGGTGCGACGCAGGATGGCCTTGATGCGGGCGACGATCTCGTCGAGGCTGAAGGGCTTCGTCACGTAGTCATCGCCGCCGACGGTCAGACCGGTGATCTTGTCTTCGGTGTCGTCCTTCGCGGTCAGGAACAGGATGGGGGCCGTATAGCCAGACGCCCGAAGGCGTTTGGTGACTCCGAACCCGTTCATGTCGGGAAGCATCACATCGAGGATGATGAGATCGGGCTCTTCCTCCAGCACGGCGGAGATCGCCTGTGCACCATTGCCGACCGCACGCACGGCGAAGCCAGCGAATCGCAGGCTCGTGGTGAGGAGGTCGCGAATGTTGGGTTCGTCGTCGACAATGAGAATTTTCGGTCCGTCAGCCATGAGGAAAGTATCTGGTAGTCGTCTGGGAGTAAGCTGAAAGTACCGTGATACGAAGATGACGCCGCATGGCATTCATCTCGGGTCGCCCGCGTAGTCTGTCGAGATGACTGACATCGCAGCGTCGCGGGTGCGGCGAATCGGCAAGCGTACATTCGATTTTGAGCGCACGGTGGCAGTGATGGCGGTGATCAACCGCACCCCTGACTCGTTCTACGACAAGGGAGCCACCTTCGCGCTTGATCGCGCGGTAGCGGCGGCACTGACAGCGGCGGATGACGGCGCCGACTGGGTGGACATTGGCGGCGTCCCCTTTGGGCGAGGCCCCGTCGTGACGGTGGAAGAGGAGATCGCTCGGGTGATCCCGGTCGTCGAAGCCATTGCCGCGGCATCCACTGTCGTCATCTCGGTGGATACCAACGTGGCCGCCGTCGCCGAGCGGGCCATCGCGGCCGGCGCCAGCGTCATCAACGACACCAGTGGACTCTGGGACCCTCGCATGGTCGAGGTCATCGCGGCCAGTGACGCGAACCTCGTGCTCACCCACAGCGTCGGGCAGCCGCGAGCCGAGAAACCGCGCCCGGAATATGGCGACGTGGTGGTCGAGGTGATCGCGTTCCTGCGCGACAGGGTGGGCCGTGCCGTTGCCGGTGGTGTGCCGCTTGAGCGCCTCATCGTCGACCCCGGCCACGACCTCAACAAGAACACCGTGCACTCGCTCGAGCTGACACGCCGATTCGAGGAGTTCGTTGCCATCGGGTTGCCGACACTCGCGGCGGTGTCGAATAAGGACTTCATCGGCGAGAGCATCGACCGCGAGCAGGGGCAGCGCCTGGCCGGCAGCCTGGCCGCCGCGACGGTGTGCATCGTGAAAGGCGCGCGGATCATCCGAATGCACGATGTGCGTGCCAGTGTCGATGCGGTGCGCATGACCGAAGCCATTCTCGGGATGCGTCAGCCCGTGCACGCGATCCACAACACGCACCCGGAGTTGAACGTATGACCGCCCGGATCGACCGCCTCTGGCCGACCGCCGCCGAGAACCTCACCGATGACGACCTGATCGCCACACTCGCCACCGCCGCGCCCACGGTGCGCTTCAACTTCGTCAGCAGCCTCGACGGTTCGGCCACCCACGAGGGCCTGTCCGGGGGGCTGTCCGGCGCGGCCGATAAGCGACACTTCGAGCTGCTGCGCCGGGTCTGTGACGTAGTGCTGGTCGGGGCGGGCACCGTGCGCTCTGAGGGCTACGGGCCGATGCGCGTCAGCGATGCATCGGTTCGCTGGCGCGTTCGACACGGGATGCCCGAGCACCCCGTGTTTGCCATCGTCAGCGGGTCGCTTGACCTCGACCCGAGATCTCGTATCTTCAGGGAGGCGCCGGTGCGCCCGATCGTAGTGACTTCGGCGCGGGCATCCGGACTCGCAGCAATCGCCGCCGTGGCCGACGTCGTCGTCGCGGGGGAGGAGCACGTTGTCATTGCTGAAGCGCTCAGGGGCATCAGGTCTCACGGGCACCAGCAGGTGCTCTGCGAGGGTGGCCCGTCGCTGTTCGGCTCGTTCATCGCCGCCGATCAGGTCGACGAACTGTGCGTCACCATCGAGCCGACCCTCGAGGCTGGCGACGGGCCGCGCATCGCGCACGGCGAGACGCCATCGTCGCGCGGGATGCGCCTCGGCCACGTTCTGCGCAGCGGCGACTCGCTGCTGCTGCGCTACACCCGGTAGCGCGCGGCACACACCTGCGCGCGGCACTCACCTATGCGGCCCCACCCGCGCCGAGCGCGCGCTCCCGGCACGAGCGCGTGCGCGCGCACGGACGCGGTGGCGCCGAACGGGCGCGCTCGCCCGGGCAGGCTAGGCCGCGAGGTCGTGCGCGTCGAGGATGGTGTAGCTGTAGCCCTGCTCCGCGAGGAATCGCTGGCGGTTCTGGGCGAAATCCTGGTCGACCGTGTCGCGGGCAACGAGGGTGTAAAAGTTGGCCGGCAGCCCGCTCTCCTTCGGGCGCAGCAGGCGGCCGAGGCGCTGGGCCTCCTCCTGGCGTGAGCCAAACGATCCACTGACCTGGATGGCCACGGTCGCCTCCGGCAGGTCGACCGAGAAGTTGGCCACCTTCGACACCACGAGCACGGTGATGCTGCCCTCGCGGAACTCCTGGTACAGCCGCTCCCGTTCATCGATGGGGGTGGATCCGGTCAGCTTCGGAGCGTTCAGCGCGTCGGCGAGCTGGTCGATCTGGTCGAGGTACTGCCCAATCACCAGTATGCGTTCGCCGGCATGTTTCTTCACCAGATCGCGCACGACACCGAGCTTTGCGGGTGCGGTGGCGGCCAGCCGGTAGCGCTCGTCGTCGGCAGATGCCGCATACTCGAGCCGATCGCTCTCCGGGAGGTCGATGCGCACCTCGTAACAACTCGCGGGCGAGATGAAACCCTGGGCTTCGATTTCTTTCCACGGAGCATCGAATCGCTTCGGGCCGATGAGGCTGAACACGTCGCCCTCCCGACCGTCTTCGCGCACGAGCGTTGCGGTCAGCCCGAGCCGTCGGCGGGCCTGCAGGTCGGCGGTGAGCTTGAATACAGGTGCGGGCAACAGGTGCACCTCGTCATAAATGACGAGCCCCCAGTCGAGCGCATCCAGAAGCGCAAGATGGGCGTACTCACCTTTTCGACGCGCGGTCAGGATCTGGTAGGTGGCAATGGTCACGGGTCGCACCTGCTTGACCTGCCCCGAATACTCGCCGATCTCATCCTCGGTCAGCGTGGTGCGCTTAAGCAGCTCGGCCTTCCACTGCCGGGCCGAGACCGTGTTGGTGACGAGGATGAGGGTCGTCGTCTTGCCCGCAGCCATCGCGCCGAGCCCGACCAGGGTCTTGCCCGCGCCGCAGGGCAGCACCACGACGCCCGAGCCGTGAGCATAGAAGTTCTCGATGGCCTGGTCCTGATAGGGGCGCAGATGCCAGCCGCCCTCGTTATTCAGCGCGATCTCATGTGGGGTGCCCGGCGTGTAGCCGGCGAGATCTTCGGCGGGCCAGCCGAGCTTCAGTAGCTCCTGTTTGAGCTGCCCGCGAGCCCACGCCTGCACGACATAGGTGTGCGGCCCGCGCTTCTCGAACAGCAGCCCGGCGACCTTGCGGGCGCGCGTGATCTCGGCCAGCACGGCGGCATCCGTGGCGGTCAGGGTGAGGGCACCATCGTCGTCCCTCTCGATGACCAGCCGGCCATACCGTCCGACGGTCTCGGTGATGTCGACGGTGACAGATTGCGGAATGGCGAATTTGGAATACTTCTCGAGCGTGGCGATCATCCCGGCTGCGTCGTGGCCAGCAGCGCGAGCATTCCACAGCCCGAGGCGGGTAATGCGGTAGGTGTGGATGTGTTCCGGCGCACGCTCGAGTTCGGCGAAGACGGCAAGATCGTGGCGAGCATCTTCGGCATCGGGATGCGCTACCTCGAGCAGGACGGTGCGGTCGGATTGCACGATAAGGGGACCGTTCGGGGCCGGATTCACCCCGTTAGCTTAGTTCGGGATGCTGGGAGCCGCGGTCAGGCTGCACCTCGACCACGCGCCTATTTCGCCGGGCTCACCGACACGATGCTGGTCAGCGGCAGCGTGCGCTCGATGTCTGCCTTGCGATCGAGGGCCCGCAGCCGCCCACCGGCCACGCTCGCGGGTTCTAGCTGGTAGTCGGCGGTAGAGCCATCACCCAGCAGCACGGTCACCGTGAGCGTGAGCTTGGCCCGGATGGCGACATCCAACTGCCGTGACAACCACGCGGCACCCGTCACTTCCGGGTCGGACGAGCTGCCCAGCCGAAGCCGCTCGATGAGGTTGGCCGTGGAGTCGGCGGCGTCGTGTGCGGCCGCGCGACTGGCCTGCGGCCGTTTCAGCAGGATCACCGCGCCATCACTGTCTTCGGCGGTCACCGGATAGCGGGCTTCGCTGAGTGTCCAGAACACGAGAGCCTGGTCAAAGCGGCTGACCAGTCGATCACCCGCGCGGGTGAGCCCGAGCGACGAGATGCCGTGATCGACGAGCAGCGTGCGCAGCATCGCGTCATCCGTCGATCGAATCGACGCCCGGTCGCCGTCGATCGTGGCAACACGCACCAGTCCATACCTGGTGCCGGCCTCGACGATCAGGTATTCGAGAGGCTGCGGGATGCCCGTGAGCGAGATCTCCGAGAGAAACTGTCGGATCGTGGCCACGGTCTCACCGCCGGCCATCGCGCGGTAAATGCTCGACACCGATACCCGATAGCTGGAGGCGAGGGCGCGCCCTTCCACATCGGCAATGGTGCGCAGTCTCGCGTCGAGGCGAGGAGCGAGCGGCCCCGGCGAGACGATGGAGAGGTCGTGCTGCAGGTACACCTGCGTCACCTCGGTCGGGAACAGCGACACCATGACGGACGCCGCCGCGGTCGGCCCGTCGGCCAGCAGCGCAGCGCCCGGCGTGCTCGGTACGTGGTCTGCTGTGATGCCGAGCAGCTGGGCGTCGCGGGTGTACACGAGCACGCGTTCGCGCATCCGGTCGCCGCCTGCCGGGAACAGCCAGTCGACGTACTCCTGCAGTTGTTCACCCCAGACGGCGTGCGCGCGGTGCCCCAGAATGCCGCGGATGTCGGCGGGCAGCCGCTCGAGCCAGGCCCCCGCCAGGCGTGCCCAGCGCTCGCCGGAGGTGCCGCCCAGCCAGCGCGTGCTCGCCGCCGTCGGCATCCATCGCCCGGAATCGAGGGCGACCAGTCCCGCCCGCGCGGCAATCTCGAGCAACTCGGCCACCCGGTCGATATCGACGCTCATGGATGCCGCGAGCCGCTTATTATCCGGAAGCGCAACGCCTCCCCGCGCGAGTTCCCGCGCCGGCTCATGTTGGAGCTCAGAAATCAGCTCGGCGATGGCGGACGATGTCGCGAACGCATGCTCAGCGGATACCGCATCAGTGACGCGAGCCTCGGTTTGGCTGACGGGCACGAGAGCGGCGGGCGCCGGTGCCGACGCGAGTTCGTCGAGCCCGGGAAGCCCGAGGGCCGGCCACTGACTGAGTTGTCGCGAGACGGCGGCAGGCACGGCGTAGCGCTCGTCAGCCCGCGTGACGATGGCCAGGCCCACGACATGGGCGAGGTGCCCGGCGACGGCGGCGGGGTCTGCGCCGAGGGAAGCGACCCGCGCCGCGGCATCCTGCGCAGAAATCGCACCATCGGCCGAGCCGAGCGCACCCAGGGTGATGAGAGTTGAGCGGTCGAGCCTGCCGAGAGCGAGCTGGATCGACTCAGGGTCGAGCATGGCGTCGGCGAGATCGAAGAAATCCTTGATCGAAGCGCCCCGAACCTCCCTGGCACCCAGCAGGGCACCGAGTTCGGCGTCGGTGAGCCCCCGCAGCTGGGCCGCGAGCGCGAGGGCGGAGTCGTCAGTTGCCGGCATCCCTGGCTTCACGACCCCGGCGAAGGCCACTCTTGACGATCAGGATGACCATGAGGATCAAGCCGAACGGGAGGCCGATCTGGGGCAGGAAAATGAGCACCGGCCACACGCCCTGCCCGAAGTTTCTCACGCCCACAGCCGTGCCGATGATGATCGACAGGAAGGACAGAATGGACAGGCCGACAGCCGAGGCGATCATCAACGCCAGGATGCGTTCACCGCGGTTACCGGTGATGGGAGTGTCTTGTGCCACAGGTTCAAGGATACGGGTAGCCGTGAGTCCTCTAGTCTTGGTGAACCAGCACTAAGGAGCGCCACAATGCCCACCGGCAAGGTTAAATTCTACGACGACGAAAAAGGCTTCGGCTTCATCAGCTCTGATGACGGCCAGGAAGTCTTTCTCCACGCGTCTGCCCTGCCCGCAGGCACTACGGGTGTCAAGGCAGGCACGAAGCTTGAGTTCGGCATCGCCGACGGCAAGAAGGGCGCCCAGGCGCTCTCGGTGCGCGTGCTCGAGGCACCCCCGTCGCTGGCCAAGCTGAACCGCAAGCCGGCCGATGACATGGCGATCATCATCGAAGACCTTGTCAAACTGATGGATGGAATCGGCACCAACCTCAAGCGCGGTCGCTACCCCGATAAGTCGCACAGCACCAAGATCGCCGCCATGTTGCGCAAGGTCGCGGACGAGCTGGATGCCTGAGTCGGCCTCCCCACTCGAAGACCTTGCCCGCGGGGCGTTGCTCGAGATCACACCGGCAGACACGGTCGGCGCCTATTTCGACCAGGTAGACGAGGGCGACGGGGCGGTCTCGCTGCTGTTCGACTCCGCCATGCCTGGGTACCCGGACTGGAAGTGGACGGTGTCGATCGCGACCATCGATGGCGAAACGCCGACCGTCCTCGAGGCTGAGCTCATGCCCGGCGACGGCGCACTGCTCTCGCCGGACTGGGTGCCGTGGTCTGATCGGCTCGCCGATTACAAGGCCGCCCAAGATGCCGACGAGGGCTCGGATGATGACACCGACTCCGATGACGACGACTCCGATGACTCCGATGACGAGGATGACACCGACGACGACGACTCAGACGACGACGAAGACGAAGACGACTCCGACGATGACGATGACGAGTCAGACGACGACGATGATGACGAACTGAACAACGATGTGCTTCACAGCGGCGACCTTGACGGCGTCGACATCGACTCGCTCGATGTTGATGACGACTCCGACGAGGATGACGAGTCAGACGACAACGACCACGACGAGCAGGACAAGTCCTACTGAAGCACGGCCCCGCTCACGCGCAGATCAGGGCCCGCCGCGGAGAGCGGTGATCGGTTCGATCGAGGATGCGCGGAGCGCCGGGTAGACCCCGGCCGCGAGCCCGACGACCGCGCCGAGCAGCGCCGACCCGATCGCTACCGCCGGATCGAGGATGGGGGTCCACTGTTGGACGAGTGCCACGATCACCACGGCGAAGACACCGAGTGCGGAACCGATCAGCCCGCCCAGCAGGCCGATCACCACTGACTCGACCATGAACTGCCCGGCGATCTGGCGCCGGGTCGCGCCGAGAGCGCGACGCAGCCCGATCTCGCCGACTCGCTCCATTACCGACAGGAGGGTGACGTTAGCGATGCCGAGCCCGCCGGCCAGTAGTGCGATCGCTCCCAGGATGAGAAACACGACGTTAATGTCGGCCTGCACATTCTTCTGAAGTTTCGATCCCGTCGGCGGCGCCTGGACGGAATAGCTGTCCGGTGCATTGGGGTCGATGGCGATGGGCGCCTGTCTGGCCACCACGCTCCCCGCGCCGATCACGATCTGGATCTGCACCTCGTCAGGGGCTCTCACGTTGAAGTCGGCGCGGGCGGTACCCAGCGGCAGTATCACCGAGTCCAGCATGTCCGGCCGTCGCTGCATCCCGTTGACAATGCCGATGACGGTATACGAGATCTCGCCGATGAAGATCGCGGGCTGGGTGTCGAGCCTATTGATTCCGAGTCGCTCGGCGGCCCGCTCGCCCAGCACGACGACCCGGTCGGCCCGTCGATCATGGCCCGCGTCGAAATAGCGCCCCGTGACGACGGTTCCTCGCACCGCGTCGAGCAGTTCCGGCGAGGTGGCGACGACCGCCGGGCTCAGCGTGGCGGCAGCGGAGGGGTCGTTCACGGGCACGGCGGTGACGGTGAGTTCGCCGAGCGGCACCTCGGTGATCAGCCCGGCCCGCTCGACACCGACGAGTCGCTCGACACGCGCCGCGGCATCCCACGGTATTCGCGCTGTGGCCACGGCGGTGCCGTTGGCGCTCTGGGTGGTGTTGGGGGTGATCACCACCTGGGTCGCGGCGACGGCATCGAACTGTCGCGCGATCTGGCCGGCCGCGGTCTGGGCGAATCCGATGGTGACCACGAGCGAGCCGATCCCCAGTACGGTGCCCAGCGTAGTCATCACGAGTCGAGCCGGGCGGGCGCCTATTCCGTAGCTGGCCTCGACGATCAGATCCTGCACCGAGAATCGGTCGCCGCGCGCGACCGACGGCATGCCGGCGACTCCCGCTTCGAGAGCTTTGCTGGTGGATGCCGCCCGCCGCCGCCAGGGCCACTGCCGGGTCATCCCAACTCCTCCAGGCGTCCGTCCGAGATTCTGATGGTGCGCTCGGCTCGCGATGAGACGGCCGCGTCATGGGTGATCACGACGAGGGTGAGCCCATCGGAGTGCAACTCCTCGAACAGGTCCATCACCTCGCCGGAGGTCGTCTCATCCAGGTTTCCGGTCGGCTCGTCGGCCAGCAGCATCCTGGGCGAACTGACCACGGCTCGCGCCACCGCCACCCGCTGACGCTCGCCGCCCGACAGGGTGGAGGGCAGAAACTCGAGTCGATGACTCAGCCCGACGCGATCCAGCGCCGCCCTGGCCCTGGTCTCACGCTCGGCCCGCGGCACCCCGCTGTAGAGGGTGGCGAGCATGACATTATCGAGCACCGGGCGGTGCGGCAGCAGGTGAAATGATTGGAAGACGAAGCCGATTGTTCCCCCGCGCAGGGCGGCCCGCTGCTCTTCGTTGAGCACGCTGGTGAGGGTGCCATTGAGGTAGTACTCGCCGACGCTGGGGCGGTCGAGCAGCCCGAGGAGGTTGAGCATGGTCGACTTCCCCGAGCCGCTGGGACCGACGATGGAAAGATAGTCACCCTCCTCGACTCGAAGATTCACCGAGCGCAGAGCCTGTACCTCGGGCGGGCCCGGGAATGAGCGTGTGACGTTCACCAGCTCAACGACCGGGGAACTGGTCATCTACCGACCACGACGAGATCGTCGACGCCCAGTTCACCGGCGGTGGAACTGACTTCGACGAAACCATCCGCGGCGAGCCCGGTCGTCACCTCCACGAGCCGCGTCTCATTGCCCTTACCCGTGCTGACCTCGACTCGCGATTCTCCGCCGGCGCCAGCCGTGAGGGCGGCGATCGGCACGGCGAGCACCTCTCCCTCGGTAGAGCTGACCGGAATGCTCACGCGCACGTTGGTGCCTTGCAATTGCGCTAGCTCTTCGGGAGTGAGGGCATCGGGGATGAGTTGGATGTCATAGCGGCCGGCATCCGTTTTACTCGAGTTCGTGCCGCCGGGTGTGGTGGTGCCGGGAGCATCTTTGGCGGCACCCGCCGGGCCCACCAGGGTGACGGTGGCTACCTTTTCGGTGCCGTCGGGCAGAACGAACGAGGCTTTGGCGCCCTTCTCGATCAGGGTCGCGTCGGCCTTGGCTGCGCTCGCGTTGATGACGAGAGTCGCCCCTGACACCTTCATGACCGACCCTGTCACCGTCGAACCTCGCTGCACGGTAATTTCATCGACCCGCCGAGGCAGCCCCGCCAGGTACAGCACCTCGCTCGAGGGCAGGAAGGTGAGCGTGCCTGTGCGGGCATCCCCGAGCAGCTCACGTGCGCTGCCGAGCTGGGCGGCAGCAGCGTCGACGGCGGCACGCTGGGCGCCGGTGTTTTTCGGCGCGAACACGGCGGCCCGTCGGGCCTCGGCGAGGGTCAGGGCATCCTGGGCGTCGGCAATGACGTCCGGCTTGCTTGGGGTCGCCTGCTGCGCAGTAGCAAGTGCGCGCTGGGCGCTGCGCACGAGGTTGTCCTGTTCGACCTGCTCGACGGCGGTAGGGCCAGACTGCGCGCCGGCGAGTTCGCGTTCGGCCGCCGCGAGAGCGTTCGCCGCGGAGGCGACACCGTCGGAGGCGGAGCGCACGGAGTCGGCGGCGCTGGTCTCAGACTCGGGCGTCGGGTAGCCGACTGCGGCGTACAGTGCGGTGATCGCCGATGCCGTGTCGGCGTCGAACAGGCTGGATGCCGCGTCGCCCGGGTTGATCCCCACTGCGACGAGCGCCTGCTTGAGCTGGATCACGTCGGGCCCCGAAACGCCTACGCGGAGGGTGCGGTACACCGGAAGATCACCGGGCAGCACGATGACAGGTCGACCGGCGATCTCGAGCGCGATCGACAGGGGAGTGAACGTGGCTCCGATGGCGGGCACCTGCCCGGTGACGACGGCGGGCCCACCGATCCCGCCGGTCTCGATCTTGACATCCACGGCGTCGGCGTACGTGGCATCCCCTCGGATCGTGACGTCGTTGGCGAGCACCCGCTTCTCGACGGGGACGGTGATGAGCCCGGGTTTGGGAGCCGAGGCGTTCGAGGCGGCATCCCCGGGGGAGGTGATGAACTGGCCGAGGGCAAGACCTGCCACCATCGACAGGATGGCGACAGCCGCGATGATCCAGATCACCCGATTGCCCTGCAGCAGTCTGCTCCACCCCTGGCGGCGGGTGTTGTGCACCGCCACGGTCGTGCCGCTCACCGCGGGCGCGCTAGAGGAGTCGACCGTCGGATGCCGACGGAACGGCCAGTCCATTAGCCCGCCTGCTCGTATTCGGCGACCATCGCGTCGAGCTCGGCCTTGTTATCGGCGATGAACTGCTTCTCGAGCGCGAATTGCACCGCCAGGCTCTTGTCCTGGTAGTCAATTTTCTCCGAGCAGGCAAAGTCGGCCACCGCGGTGTCGATCTCCAGTTTCTGAACGCGCTTGAGCTCGTCGTCGGCCGGCGGCTCACCTGTCTCGCTGTCGTACAACTTATTGGACTCTTCGACCACGGCATTGATGGCGTCCTGTTTTTTGGAGTACGAGGAATACCCGGCGTCTGCCATGCATGATGACCAGGTCGCGTCGAGCTTGGCAATGACCGGGTCGCTCTGCACCTTCTCGTAGATGGTGTTCATCTTCTCCAACAGGGCCTTGTACTTCTCGTTGTCGGAGGGCTGGGGTTGCACCTCGTGCTGTGCTGCCCCCTGGCACCCGCCGTTCTCCCACGAATACACGAAGTCCTCGCTGGCCATCTCCTCCTCCGTCGGGGAGACTCCGTACAGGGTCTCGTAGAACGCGGCCTGCTCGGTGGCGGAGAGCGATTCGACGTACGGCTGATTCGGGTCGACGTACGGTTCCTGCTCCGGATCGGGCGTCGGCTGGCTGTCATTTTGCGTCGTCATCCCGTACCCGTTCTCGGCAACCCATTTTTTGGTGTTGCGATCAACGCCCTCGTCGCTGCCGTACGAGATGTTCTGGGATTGGTCGGCCGGAATGTAGTCGAAGCCTTCCTTCGCCATGCATTTGGCGACCAGTTCTTCGACCTTCTTCTGTTGCTTCGCGTAGTCTTTTTGGTCGCCCGAGCCATAGAGCGACGCGTAGTACTCGGAGAGCGGTGACTTCATCGGGTCGAGTTTGTCGCCACTTTCCTGCCCAGGCGCGCAGCCTGCCAGGATCAGGACGAGGGCAACTGCGACAGCAGGGGGAGCGATGAACAGGCGCAACTCGGTACTCCTTCGTTGGGGTCTGACTACAATCTAGTCGCGCGGGTAGACAGCCGTGTCATCCTCTCGAATGATCCTCAGTGATTCTCCACTACATATTCGATCGAGGAAATCAGCTGGCGCACATCGGCGGGGTCGATTGCCACGAAGGTGGCGACGCGCAGCTGGTTGCGTCCGAGCTTGCGATACGGCTCGGTGTCGAGAATTCCGTTGGCCCGCAGGGTGGTGGCGATGGCCGCGGCATCCACTGCGTCATCGAAGTCGATGGTAACGACCACCTGCGACCGGTGCGAGAGCTCGGCGACGAAGGGCGTCGCGTAGGTCGATGCCTCAGCCCAGTCGTAGAGCGCGCTCGACGATTCGAGGGTGCGGGAGTGGGCCCAGGCGAGGCCGCCGTTGCCGTTGATCCAGTCGATCTGGTTCTCGAGCAGCAGCAGAGTGGAGAGGGCCGGGGTGTTGAGGGTCTGGTTGAGTCGCGAGTTGTCGACGGCATTCTTGATCGACAGGAATTCGGGGATGTAGCGGCCCGATGCCGCGATCTGCTCGACACGTTCGAGGGCGGCGTGAGAAAAGAGCGCGAACCAGAGCCCGCCGTCGGAGGCGAAATTCTTCTGCGGCGCGAAGTAGTAGACATCGGCCTGCCCGGCATCGAAGTCGATTCCGCCGGCCGCCGAGGTGGCGTCGATGACGGTCAGCGCGCCGGGCGCCGCGACCCTGGCGACGGGGGCCATCACGCCGGTGGATGTCTCGTTCTGAGGCCAGGCGTAGATGTCGACTCCGTCGACGATCTCGACTTCGGCGCGGGAGCCGGCTGCCGCGGTGATCACGTGCGGTGCGTCGAGGAACGGGGCGGCTGCGGATGCCGCGAATTTGGAGCCGAACTCGCCGAAGACCAGGTTCTGGCTGCGTGTGCTGATCAGTGAGAACGCCGCGGCATCCCAGAATGCGGTCGAACCGCCGTTGCCCATCACCACCTCGTATCCGTCCGGGAGGCGGAACAGGTCTGCAAGCCCGGTGCGCACCCGGCCCACGAGGTTTTTCACGGGGGCCTGCCGGTGCGAGGTGCCCATCAGCGCGGCTCCGGCGCCAGCCAGGTAGTCGAGTTGCTCGTGCCGGACTTTGGATGGGCCACAACCGAAGCGACCGTCGGCGGGCAGTAGGTCAGCGGGAATCATCAGGCCGGGCATGCGACCAATCCTATTGTCGGCATCCGGTTAGTCTGGGTGCATGACCGATCTCGTGGACACGACCGAGATGTACCTGCGCACCATTCTTGACCTCGAAGAAGAGCACATCGTGCCACTGCGTGCGCGCATTTCGGAGCGACTCGGCCATTCGGGCCCCACGGTGTCGCAGACGATCGGTCGAATGGAGCGCGACGGCCTTGTCGTGGTTGAGGGCGATCGCCACCTGGAGCTCACGCACGAGGGCCGCAGCCGTGCCATCCACGTGATGCGCAAGCACCGATTGGCCGAACGACTGCTCGCCGATGTGATCGGGCTCGATTGGGCCTTCGTGCACGACGAGGCCTGTCGTTGGGAGCACGTGATGAGTGAGCAAGTCGAGCGTCGCCTGCTCGAAATGCTGGATCATCCCACCGAGAGCCCCTACGGCAACCCGATTCCGGGTTTGGAGGAGCTCGGTGATCCGCCGGCTCCCGCGTTCATGGACGGCGTGATCAGTCTTGTGGATGCCGTCGGCACCGCCGGCGAGACCATCACGTCGGTCATCCGTCGACTGGGTGAGCCCGTGCAGTTCGAACCCGAACTGTTGCAGCAGTTGCAGGCCGCGGGGGTACTGCCGGGAGCCATGGCGTCGATTTCGGCCGCAGGGTCGTATGTCTTCGTGCAGGTGGAGGGATTCGGCGATGGGCTTGAGCTTCCGAACGAGGTCGCGGTGCACATCTTTGTTGCCCGATAGCAGTTGCCAACTGAGAAGTGCCTCCTCATAAGCGGCCGCTGAAAAGCGCCTGCTGAAGCGCTGTGCCGCGCACGGCGGCTCGGTATTTTCGGGGTAGCCTGAAGCTCTGGGAGTTCACCAGTGAACCGGAGAGTCGAATGTCGAGTGAGTGCACCATCCAAACCGTGGATGCGCGTGCCCACTTCTACATACGACACAGCAGTGAGCGGTGTGCGATAACTCGCGTCCGTATCCTTTAGGCATTGTCTTACGACAGTGCCTTTTGTGTTTTCTGCCCCTCTCCACTCGTGACCACCAGAGCGTTGGAAGCCTGCAAGCCGTGCAGGCACTTTCGAGAGGATGACCGTGCGGACCCTGGTGTTGAATGCGGGCTATGAGCCGCTCGCTATCGTGTCGTTCAAGCGAGCTCTCGTGCTCGTCATGAACCAGAAGGCGACGATCATCGCCGCGGATGTGGAGCATCCCGTTTGGGCGGCCGCCGGGGCCTGGGATCGCCCCTCGGTGATCATCCTGCGCAACTATGTGCGCATCCCGAGTGGACGGCATATGCCGGTATCGCGGCGCGGTGTGCTTCGTCGCGATAACCACCGCTGCGGCTACTGTGCCGGCACGGCGAGCACGATCGATCATGTGATGCCTCGATCGCGGGGTGGCAAAGACAGCTGGGAGAACCTGGTGGCCTGCTGCCTGCGCTGTAACAACCTCAAGGGTGACCGCACGCCGGGCGAGATGGGCTGGAATCTGCGGATGACGCCGCGACCGCCGCACGGCACAGGTTGGCTCATAAGGGGTGTTGAGAAGGCCCTTCCTGATTGGGAGGAGTATCTTGCGCCCGCTGCATAGTTGTTACCGGTTTGTGATAAAAAGTGGACATGGGTCGGCACCTCGGGTAACGTCGTCTGCGTTGTAACACCCGAGAGGTATACGTGACTGAGGTTAACTTGACGAAATCCAGTGAACTGGATCTTTCGGTCAACCCAGATTCACCGCTCTCAGGACACACTTCTCGAGGCAGGCGTTCGGCCGTGCGCAGGGCCGCGACAGTGCGCACTGCCGCGACAGCCCGCACGGCCGAGTCAGCCCGCACGGCCGAGTCAGCCCGCACTGCACGGCCGGCGCGAACCACACATAAGCACCCGGCTGCCGTGCTGTTCACCATGCTCGCCGTGGGGGGAATGTTCGGCGTGATGGGCCTTCCCGCCTACGCCGTCAACCCCACAGACGCCGCGGGCGCACCCGAGGCCAGCAGCCTCCCCGCGCAGTCTTTCGTGGCCAATGCGGACGCCACGATCTCGGCCGCTCGCGATGGCTTCACGGCGACCACCCCCGAAGAGTTGTCCGCCGCGAAGTTGGCGGCAGAGCAACTCGCCACCCAACAGACCTCCGCTGCGGCTCGCGTCAGAAACTACGTGTACACAGATCCGGGCCCACGCCAGGCCGGCGACGACTACCCGTTCTCGGGGATGGGCGAAGGCCTCTCGCCGCTGCGCTACTACATGGGCGAGTGCGTCGACTTCGTGGCCTGGCGCCTCAACCGTGACGCCGGATCGACCTCCGCCCCGTTCAAGTGGGACTGGTCGACTCTCACTCCGGGTGGCGGAAGCGCCAACTCCTGGACGAGCGCGTGGGAAAACCACGGCTGGCCGATTAGCAGCACCCCCGTCGCCGGCGCGGTCGCCGTGACCGGATACATGCATGTCGCCTACGTCAAAGAGGTTCTCGGTGACGGCACCGTGCTTCTCGAGGAGTACAACTACGGCGGATACCACCAGTACGGCCAGCGCGTCATTTCGGCGGGAAGCGCAACCTACCTCTACCCCCCGGGGTGACCCCCACTTACCTCCTACTTAGCTGTGATGACAAGACTTGTTGCGGCGTTTGCCCTAGCGTCGCTCAGGTCTGAAATACCCGAAGGAATTTTATAACGTGGTCGATGTCATGCCATCCGGCTCTCTGGGTGACCTGTTTGGGGATGACCTGTTCGGCACGGTTGCCCCCGAGCGCGCCGTGCCCGCCGATGCACCGGTGACCCCTCCGCAGTACGCGAGTCGTCGCGAGCTACGTGAGGCCGAGGCGAGGGCCTCCGCCGCGGTAGCCGCGGTGGCCGTGACTCCGGTGGCCGTGACCCCGGTTGTGGTCGCCACGACGGTGTCGTTCTCGGGGGCCCCGGGTGGCGCGGCAACCGCAGCGGCGCTATCGGTGTCGCTTCCGGATTTCTCGGCCGGCGGCATCCAGATTCAGGCATCGTCAATTCAGGATGCGCCCAGCGTCACCACCACCCGACGCAGGCGCGCGGTCAACTCTCGCAAGCTGCGAGCGGCCGAGGTTCGCCGCATGCATGCCGTCGCACCGAAAGCCGCCCGCAAGCATCCCCTCAGCGTGCTGGCAACAATGGCTGTCGTCGGCGGGCTGTTTGCCGTCGCAGGCCTCCCCGCATACGCACTCACCAACCCCGAGACCGCGGCTGGCCCCGATACGGCGGTGGGCCAGTCAATGGTGGTCAGCGCGAAGTCTGCTCCGATCGCTGCGGTGCGCGATGGCTACGAGGCGACCACGCCCGAGGAGATCGCCGCGGCCACCAAGGATGACGTGCGGGCGGGCAATAACGCGAAGTACCTGGCCTCCGGTGCCCGTGAGCTGGGCGACGATTACCCGTGGCCGTACGAGCTGGGCGAGGAGCAGGGCGGCGGCCTGTCGGTGCTGAACTATTACTACCGCCAGTGCACCGACTTCGTCGCGTGGCGAATCAACCGCGATGCCGGCTCGTTCAAGGCCCCGTTCAAGTGGGTCTGGTCGAACCTGACGCCCACCGGCGGCAACGCCAGCCAGTGGAAGTACGCCTGGGAGAAGAAGGGCTGGCCGGTCAGCAACGTTCCCACCGTGGGCGCCGTCGCGTGGTTCGGCTCGTCTAACCACGTCGCCTACGTGAAGCAGGTTATCGACGGCGGCTTTGTCGTCATCGAGGAGTACAACTACGTGCAGAGCGTCTACGGCCAGCGCACGATCCCCACCTCCACGGTAGAGGCGTTCCTGGGCGCCCCAGTCGGCTAAACTTCCGATACCAGCCTCTGTAGCTCAATGGAAGAGCAGTTCCGTCCTAAGGAAACGGTTGGGGGTTCGAGTCCCTCCAGGGGCACGAATGAGAAGTAGCCCCACCGAGTGTGGGGCTTTCTCATTTGAGCCACCGGGCTGCTTGTCATTCGTGCCCATGGGTGGCCCCTCGAATCGCGGGGGTCCCCGACCGCGCAGTCCGTCACATCGTGCCTGACGCGGACGTGATGGATGCGCGCTACCGCGCGATGTGTCGGCGGCTCGGGTGGGGCGTCGAGTCCCTCCAGGGGCACCAGCGCCGACACGCCGACATACTGACTGCCCCCTGAAAGTTGTACGTCTGAGCACGCCGGAAAGTAATCGGCGTATTCGAAGACGCCAAACTCGCAAAGCTCCTGGAGCTGATCGGGCGAGGTCTACATCTGGTGGCAATATTGCGTGACACCAAGAATGACGGTTTTAGGAGCAACTTATCGGAGATCGTGGTTTGCTGAAGTGGATTTCAGAGTTTTCGAGCCATAGTCAACACCAATAAGCTGTTCGATGTGTCAGCGACTCAACCACGAATCCAGCGTTTCGGCGACCTCAAATATTTTTTCGCGTGGGAGACATTTGCTGTCGTAGTGGGGACGGCCGTTCTGGGTGTTCTCGAACTCGGATTGGTGCCGCGGGCTTGGCCGTTGACAGGCTGGCTAACCGACTGGAAGTGGATTGTCTTCTTAGTTGCAGTTCTATTGATTATCATTCCCCCGGCCGTAGCCAAAGGAACTTTGCACCTGAGGAGTCGAGATCAGAGCGCGAAGAAGAATGCGGAGCTTTCGGCAGCGTTGACTGCTATCCACTCTCGGACTTCGAATCTTGTGTCAAAAGTTAGGGAGTCCGGCCGGGGTGAGGCGACGGGGGCCTATGCGCACCACTCGGTCAAGGAGTGCCAAGCATACTTTGCCGCACGTCGCACAGTAGGTGGACGCTCTGTCGACCACTCCGGCGTCCACATCGAGGTGGCTTACTATGGCCTCACGATGAAGCAAGGCGGCGCAAAACTCGAGCGAAAGAGCTTCACCTCGGATGACCCTAATACTCCCAGACCTACCATCTCGACGAGGGGTACGCCGCGGAGTAAGAAACTGGTGGAGGCGATCATGCAGGGCGAGATTGTTTGGGAACCCGATCTGCGTAACTCCAATATCTCGGAGGTGTTTGGGATCACTTCCGACAATGCTGACATGTATTCCGCCGCGTTAGCTGTTCCAGTTCATAGAGATAGAGCCGGGCAGCGAGGGGTTGCAGGGATGCTGTTCGTGACTACATCAGATAGCGACACCTTGCTAAGGTCGGACGAGCCGTTAATTCGCGCCTATGCATGGTTCCTCGCAGTAGCAATGGCGCTTGACGATAACATCTCGAACGCTCGTAGTTCAGTGCCCCACATTATCGTTGCGGCGGCGTACACTGACGCGAACAACACTGGAGGCGCGGAATGATCGGGTTCAGGCCAAACAATGACCAAGAAAGTAAAGATTCGACGAAGCCGGATGAGGACGCAGGTGAAGTGAACTTCGAGGCCCTCTGGGACAAGCTCCTGGACCTCTCTTCACCAGAAGTTCGAGACGCCTACTACGACCATGATCACAAACATCGGTCCTGAACGCGACTCAAGTTCAGCACGGGGCTGTGAACCGACAATTGCCGATTCAAACATGCTCTATGTCTTCGATAATTGCCGCGAGAGCGTGCGGTCCGACGTAGGTGCTCTTTCGAGTCTGCCAATCTCGTAGGGCCTCCAGGCCGGTTGCAGAGCTGCGTGTGAAGACCCGACAGCGGACCCTGCCCATGTCCCGTGCGCCATAACTGCGGAAATTTAACATCGTTGAAGCGCCTCCTCCTTCGTGTCTTGCTCCCTCTGACATACTCGAGCTATGCATCCCGAGACACCGGTCCTGAGCCTATTCTCTGGCATCGGCGGATTCGAGCTCGGCTTTCGAAAAGCCGGCTTCAGCGGCGAAATCCATGCTTACGAGAACTGGGTCGCAGCTCGTTCGGTCCTTAAGCACCGGCTTCCCGGTGCCACTCTTCATGAAGACGTGCGGGGCATCCCAGCCGACTTGCACAACGCCGAGATCGTTTTCGGAGGGTTCCCCTGCACTGACCTGTCACAGGCGGGAAAGCAGGCGGGTATCGAGGGATCGGCTTCGGGTTTGATCCTAGGTGTTCTGGAAGCCGTCGAAAAGGCTCGTCCCGAATGGGTCCTGCTCGAGAACGTGCCCAATATGCTCTGGCTCAAGCAGGGCAACGCGATGGATGTCATCACAGGCGCCCTCTCGACGGCTGGTTACAAGTGGGCATATCGCATGCTGGACGCTCAGCACTTCGGTGTTGCGCAACGGCGCAAGAGGGTCTTCATCCTCGCGAGCCTGCACCACGATCCAGCGCTCGTGCTCTTCCGCGATCGCGACAGCCCGGAGCGTGCAGCCGGGCCGATCAGCACGGTGCGTGCCGAAGCCAATGGTTTCTACTGGACCGAAGGCAACCGCGGCGTCGGGTGGGGAGCGGGAGTGGTCCCGACCATCAAGGGCTCTACTACCGCGGGCATCCCCAGTTCGCCGGCCGTGTGGATCCCGGGCGCCGAACCCGACCTCAGGTTCAGGACTCCTTCGATCGAGTCCCTGGAGATGCTTCAAGGCTTCAGGGCCGGGTGGACCAAGGCGGCTCCGACCCGAGATCGGTGGAAGCTCGTCGGCAACGCTGTAGCAGTTCCGGTCGTCCGCTGGATCGCTGACGGGCTGCGAGCCTACGACACGCTTACGCCTGTGGGACTGGACGCGCGTCTTTCGAAGTCAGCCGGATGGGAGTGGGCAGGTGTGTCCGTCGGGTCCGGTCGAGCTACCGGAAAGATACCGACCCGCCTGAGCACGGGCTCGCTTCCCAGACGTCATTCGCTTGCCCGCTTGCTCCAGACGCGAGGGTCGCATCCCCTGTCCTCCGGGGCGGCGCGCGGGTTCTCTGGGCGTCTTGGTCGGAGTCGTCTGTCTTACGACCACCAATTCATGGAAGACCTCGTCGACTACTCACGTACTTAGTTGTCCGGGGCATCGTGTAAAAAGTGACATGAGCTTGTTTTCTTATGGCCGGGGGAGCGAATGGCAACTGAAATGACAGGGCGTGTCGAGACGCCAACGGCAGAGGTGCCGGAGGTAGGTCAGCTCGCGAGCGTCCGTGGAGCCAAGTGGATCGTCACCGATGTCTCGCAGCAGGCGCTCCGGCGCTCCAGTGCAGATGACGGCGCAGCAGAGCTCCAGCACGCCGTTTCACTGCAGTCGATCGAGGAAGAGCGCTACGGTCGCGAGCTCACAGTGGTCTGGGAACTCGAACCGGGCCGCGGCGTCATCCTCGAGCAAGGCCTCCCCATCACGATCGATCCGGCTCGCATCGACGACCCCACCACATTCGCCGCGTACGTCGACGCCCTTCGCTGGGGTGCGCTGACATCCGCTGACGCGCGGACGCTGCAGGCTCCGTTCCGCAGCAGCGCGACAGTGGAGGCCTACCAGCTCGAACCGCTCCGCCGCGCCCTTGAGGCACCTCGAGCAAACCTGCTTCTCGCCGATGACGTCGGCCTCGGGAAGACGGTCGAGGCGGGCCTCGTTGTTCAGGAGCTGCTTCTCCGCCATCGTGCTCGCTCGGTGATCATCGTGTGTCCCGCGGGCCTGGTCATCAAATGGAAAGAGGAAATGTCCGAGAAGTTCGGGCTGACCTTCGAAGTAATTAACTCCAACACAATGCGCGACTTCCGACGTCGGTTCGGCGTCCATGCCAACCCGTTCGTCGTATTCCCGCGCGTCATCGTCTCGATGTCCTGGCTCCCGTCCCCGCGAGCTGAGCGTCTGCTGCGTGATGTGTACGCGCGCGCTGACGACAAGCGCATCGCCGACCGATATGCCTTTGACATCGTCATCATCGACGAGGCACACCATGTTGCCCCCGCAACTCCGTCGCGTGGCGGCAGCGACACGAACCGATACGCGGTCGACAGCCAGCGAACGGTTGCCGTTCGCGAACTCGCGCGGCGCTGTAAACATCGACTGTTCCTGAGTGCCACTCCCCATAATGGCTACACCGAGTCATTCACCGCGCTCTTGGAGATGGTCGACCCGCAGCGCTTCGCACGAGGCGCCGACCTCGACCCACAGGCACTGGCTCAGGTGGCGGTGCGGCGGCTGAAGAAGGATCTCCCAGGCGAGGGCTTCAAACTCCGCGAAGTGCACGCGATGTTGTTCCAACCGAGCGCAGACGAGTCCGAAGCCTACGACCGGCTGATCGCGTTCACGACGCGGCGCAACCAGGCTGTCAAAGCTGACAAGGGCAAGCGTGCCGCCGACCTGGCGACGCTGATTCTGAAGAAACGGTTTTTCTCCTCGCCGACCGCGTTCGCCGCGACAGCAGAGACGTACCTCGCCACACGGTTGCGCGGTGATGATGACGTCGACATCCCCGACTACGACGAAGTCCTTGGCGATGAGGCATCCGATGAAGAAGAAGGCCGCACCGAGCAGCCAGAGTTGGAGGCGCTCCGCAGCGCCAAGCGCGCGCAGGTCCCGTTGACGGCCGAGGATGTCACCGATCTCGAGTGGCTCATCGACTGGGGCTCGCGCTATGCGTCACTGCCGGACACGAAACTGCAGGCGCTCATCGACCAGATCCGAGCGCAGTTGCTCGCACCCGACGGCACCTGGCTGGACGGGCGTCTCGTGATCTTCACCGAGTACGTCGCCACGCTTCATTGGATCCGCGACGTGCTCAACGCATTCGATCTCGGGGGCGATCGGCTCGCGATGATCGAGGGGGCGACAGACGCCGACGAGCGCGAACTCGTCCGCGTGCGCTTCACCGAGGACCCGTCGAAAGACCCGGTCCGTATCCTCCTTGCCACGGATGCAGCAGGCGAGGGTATCGACCTGCAGACGCACTGCCACAGACTGGTCAGCTTTGACATCCCCTTCAACCCGAATCGGCTCGAGCAGCGCATCGGACGCATCGACCGATACGGGCAAACTGAGCGCCCGCAGATCTACCATCCCGACCCAGAAGACAAGTCCGCTAATGCATCGAGCTACGCACGCGACACCGACTACCTCGCCCGCGTCGCTCGCAAGATATCGCGCGTGCAGGAAGACCTCG
>NZ_JANLVV010000159.1:0-6465 GCF_031364185.1 Salinibacterium sp.
TGTTCCACCGCACGACTCGCATAGACGCCTCGTGCGGTCGCGATCATGGCGGCGAGCTGCTCCCGCGTCACGACCGGCGTTACCGCGTCGAGCGGGCTCGAGGTGGCACGCTGCCTGAGCATGGCGAGTTCTGCCGCGGCGTCCGGATACCCCATAGAGATGCGCGCCATGAACCTGTCACGCTGGGCCTCGGGAAGCGGGTAGGTGCCTTCCATCTCGATCGGGTTCTGAGTGGCGATGACAATGAACGGGGTGCCGAGCACATAGCTGCGGCCGTCGACGGTGACCTGGCCCTCCTCCATGCTCTCGAGAAGCGCAGACTGGGTCTTCGGGCTTGCGCGGTTGATCTCGTCGCCGATGACGATGTTCGCGAAGATGGGGCCGGGCTTGAACTCGAACTCCCGGTCGACCTGGTTGTAGACGGAGACGCCGGTGATGTCTGCCGGCAGCAGGTCAGGCGTGAACTGGATGCGCATCACCGAGCAGTCCATTGTGCGCGCGAGTGTGCGGGCGAGCATCGTTTTGCCCACGCCGGGAACGTCTTCGATGAGCAGATGACCCTCGGCCAGCAGCACCGTCAGAGCCATCTCGATGGCTGTTCGCTTACCGTCGATGACCGTCTCGATCATGCGCAGGATCTCGCGAGTCCTGGCGTAGAACTCATCGTGGAGCATCGGTTGATGACCTGCGTCGCGGCTCTCAGTGTCGATGTTCAACGATGTACTCTCCACGTCCTGAGTCTGCCAGCATAACGAATCGACAACACTGCCAGTTGACTGGCAAGGTTCACGAGTCGGAGCGCTTGGCCTTCAGCTCGGCTTCGAGGCGCCGGATGCGAGCCTCACGCTCGTGGAACTCGATCTCGCGTTCGACGGCGGCCGCGTCCTCCTCTGGCGACTGGTACCTCACTGCCGCCTCCCGCCGACGCGGGTCACCGAACGTGCCACAGTCGGTCGGCTGATCCCGATGCTTGCCGATGACCAGCCAGAGTATGGAACCGATCAGCGGCAGGAGGATGACGATAAAGGCCCACGAGACCTTGTCGAGGTAGCGGATCTTCCATGAATCGCTGGTGATCACGTCGACCAGCGCGAAGATCAGCAGCGCAAGCGACCCCACGGTCAGCACAAGTTGAAACATGCTTAGCATCATAGGAGCGGCGGGCTCCCGTTAGGAAGGCTTCGGGGGCTCAATGTTGGTAACTCCTGCAGATCGCTGTGCGCCAGCGACCGCTGCCCCGGAATTCCGGGGGCGTCAAACCGAGCATCGCCCGAACTGCAGGAGTTACCAACATGGGGCAGCGGCGACGCCGTAGCGTTGAGCGGGTGAAGATCACTGTTCTCTCCGGCGGCGTCGGTGGCGCTCGCTTCCTGCGCGGCCTGCGCGACGTTATCTCCCCCGCCGACCAGGTGACGGCCATCGTCAACGTTGGTGACGACATGTGGCTGACCGGCCTGCGCATTGCCCCTGACCTCGACTCGATCATGTACACGCTCGCCGGGGAAAACGATGAGCAGCGCGGCTGGGGCCGGGTCGGGGAGACCGAGCGGGTCAGCGCCGAACTTCGTGCATACGGCGTCGGATGGCCGTGGTTCACTCTCGGCGACCTCGACATCGGCACCCACCTCACGCGCACCCACCTGCTCGGCGAAGGCCTCCCGCTGAGCGAGGTTACCACCCGCATCACCTCACGATGGAACCTCGGCGTGCGCCTGATCCCCGCCACTGACGACGAAGTGGAGACACACGTGATCGTTGACGGCGGCGGCTCGATGCACTTCCAGGAATGGTGGACCCGGCACCGGGCATCCATCGCGGCACAGCGATTTGAGAGCGTTGGGGTTGCCGCATCGACCCCGGCACCAGGCGTGCTCGAGGCGATCGCGGCGGCCGATGTGATCATCGTGGCCCCGTCGAACCCGGTGGTGTCGATTGGGCCGATCCTGGCGATCCCGGGCATCCGTGACGCCCTGGCGGAGGCGCCCGGCGTGGTCGTCGGGGTGTCGCCGATCATCTCCGGATCCGTCGTGCGCGGCATGGCCGATGCCTGCCTCACCGCGATCGGCGTCGCTACGGCGGCCGACGCGGTGGCGTTGCACTACGGGGCGCGATCGCGCGGCGGGGTGCTGGATGCGTGGCTTATCGACGAGTCGGATGCGGCCTGCGCGCCCGCGATCGAGGCGGCGGGCATCCGGGCCCATGTCGTGCCGCTGTGGATGCACGACGCCGAATCCAGCGCTGCGCTCGGTCGGGACGCGCTAGCGGCGGCGATCGGCTGACCACGCTGTCGTGCGCGGCCCCGCCAGCCAGGCACTTGTGCGCGGGCCGGGATTCGTGAGCCCCGCAAGGTCTGCCGGAGTGTCGACATCGCCTCGAAGCCCGGGCCACCGTCCCTCAAGCTCGACGTAGCCTGCGGCCCGGTGCGCCAGTCGGGAACCGACCCCAAACACCGTGACATGGGGAACGCCCACCAGCGCGGCGGTGAACGCAGAGCCGTCGCCCGCAGAATCAGCAACCAGCGACAGTGGATGCGAGGACGCTGCCAGCGCCTGCCGCAACTCGGCCGCCGTCAGCGCGGGATGATCCCCCAGCAGCACCGCTCGGGACACATCGAGACCAGCGTGCTCCAGGCCGGCCTCGATGGCGGCGTTCAGTCCGGTACCAGGGTCGGGATGCACCACCGCCCCCAGCGCGACGAAGTCGGCCGCGTGTAAGTCGGCCGCGGCATCCGTCACGACGATCACGCGCGCGACCGTTAGCGCCACCTCGACGGTGTCGAGCGCCATCGCCAGGGCGAGCTCGCCGTGATCGCCCGGACCGAACCGCGACTTGGCGCCCGTCGCCCGAAACGGAACGACAATGACCCAGTCAGTGCGCACTCGCGCGTCCGGCCTCGAACCCCTCGGCATGCGCCTCTTTGGTGCCCAGCCTGAACATGTCGTCGGGGCCGGTGCGCACGATCGACCGGGCGCCCGGCGCGTCCAGTTCGGCCACCAGGTGCCTGAGCCCGCGCACGACGGCGACCGGCAGGCCGAGGGCCTTGCCTTTGACGAGGTCTGCCGCGGCGGCGATCTCGTCCGCTACCGCTGGCGCCGTGACATCCAGTCGCCTGCCGCCTGCGTCGTTCGAACCACGAAGATCATCGAGCACCCGGATGCCCGCCGCCCCGATCGCGACATCGGTCTGCCCCTGCCGCCATGGCCTCCCCAGCGTGTCGGTGATCACGATGCCGATGCGCAGGCCGAGCCGCTCACGCAGCGCCGCGCACAGGGCGCGAGCGCTCGCATCGGGATCGACGGGAAGCAGCAGTACGATGCCCTCTGGCACGTTGCTGGAGTCAACCCCCGCGGCCGCCAGCACCATGCCGAGATGATTCTCGACGATGCGGGTCACCCCGCCCGGATACTCGCGGGATGCCACGACCCGCACGGTCTCTGACGTGATCGCCTCCTCGCGATCCGCTGCCAGCACCTGCCGCCCCTCGGCCTTACTGACGATTTTCGAGGTGATCGCGAGAATGTCGCCGTCCTTGAGCACGCCGTCGACCGCGTCGCCGATCATCTGGATGAGGTCGTCACCGGCCACAAACTCCGGCAGGCCCCCGACGGCGAACACGGTGAGCATCATGGCTCAAGTTTAGGCAGCGAGGCCTTTGTGCTTCGTTACCTTCGTCACGGCGTGTGTTGGCGTGCCACTGCACGTATCCCCGCCGCCACCGCCAAGCTCTCCCCTACCCGAGCCGCAGCCTTCCCGCGCCTGGCTCTCCTCTGCCAAATGAAGGAGATTTACGGAATCACGGGGTTGTTTCGCAGAACAAACAAGCCCGGCGACGATATCTCCTTCATTTGGTCGCAGAGCTTGCGCGGCCACGCACCGGCGCGCTGCCGCCTGGCTAGTTCCGCATCGCGATCTGGATGGGATTACCTCAGGTGTCATCGAGGGTCGCGATCGTGACGGGGCCGAGATCCGTCGGAGGCTGCACGAAGGTGACCCCCAGAGCGGTGAGGCGCGCGTGTTCGGCGACCACGTCATCCACACCGAAGCTCGCGGCGGGGATGCCGTCCGCGACGAGTGCCTCCTTATAGGGTCCCACCGCGGGATGCTCGTCCGGTTCGAGCAGCAGCTCGACGCCGTCCGGCGCGGCAGGTGAGACTACCGTCAACCAGCAGAACTCGCCCAGGGGAATGTCCTCCTTCTTCTCGAACCCGAGCATCTCGGTGTAGAAGGCGAGCGCCCTGGCCTGGTCGTCTACGAAGACGCTGGTGGTGATGATCCGGATCATGCCTCCTCCTGGGTGTTCGTGTGTGCGTTGAGCCATGCCGTGACCTCGTCCAGCCGGGTCGTATCTAGGTGATGGATGTTGGTGCGCCCTGTCTTGCGGACGCTCAGCAGGCCTGCCGCCTCGAGAACGGCGATGTGTTTGCTGACGGCCTGGCGCGAGATGGCGATGCCACTTACCGACATCAGTCGCGAGCACAGATCGAACAAGCTCGAGTCATTGCGCTCGCGGAGTGCGTCGATCAGGGCGCGGCGGGTGGGATCCGCTATCGCCGTAAATGTGGCATCCATACCGCCAGTACAGGCAACCGTGAAGTTACCTATCAACAGTGGGTCTGAGTCGACCCCTGTCGCCCGCGTCCCCGCCGCCATCCTCGGCTGTCATCTCCCGCTGTCATCTCCCGCTGCCATCTCCCGCTGCCAAATGAAGGAGATTTCGGAACGACGGGTCACCCCACAGCACAAACGAGCCCTCGCGGCGATATCTCCTTCATTTGGTCGTAGAGCTCGGGTGGCGGCTGCGCTGCCGCGGACTGCCAGGATCACTGTGTGATCTTTCTCGATTTCGTGCTGGACTTCCTGTCGCTGGGCATCCCGGACGGTCCGGGCCGGGAGCCCACCGATCGGCAACTTCTTGCCAGCAACAGCGTGCGGTGTGGTCTTCGAGCGGCAACAGGGCGAGTGCTCAACATAGGCACTGAGTGGAGTGAGGGCATTTGCGAGATCACACCACGGCACCTTAACTTCATACCTAGCATGGGCGTGGTGGGCGATCGGCAGATCGAGGTATCTGGCCTTCGACGGGCAAACGACGAAGCGCGAGCCAGGCCCCGCCTCTGTGGCAGATCATCGACGACATTCATTGTTTCGACGAACGACGGCGAGCTGTATTGGACGATCGTGAAACGTTGTGCGCCCAAAGCCGTGACGTTATTGGCGCTGGCGCCCGAGTAGCCGACCCGTCGTCACGCGCGCCGGTACCTCAGCAACACGACGCCGTTGCCGAAGCGGCGGTGCTCTACGAGGGTGAGGGGCACGGTCACACCGAGCGGGAGGTAGGGGGTGCCGCCACCAACGATGATGGGGCTGACGAGCATCCGGAACTCGTCGATCATGCCCGCCCTGATCGCCACAGCGGCCAGGTGTGCGCCGCCGATCGAGATGACGCCGGGGATGGCGCGCACGGCATCCGGGTCGAAGTCGCGCTCAAGCCTCGTGCGGGGCGCCGTCACCTCGGGCAGGGTCGTCGAGTAGACGATTTTGTCGGCGGCGCGCCAGATTTGGGCATAGTCGTCGATGGCGGGATGCTCGGGGTCGGCCGGCATCGTGTCCCACACTTTCAGCACGTCGAACATGCGTCGTCCCAGCAGGTAGGTGGCGACTGGGCGCTCCAGCTCGTTGATGAAACTGTGAACCTCCTCGTCTGGCATGCTCCAGTCGAAGTTGCCGCTCGCGTCGCTGATGTAGCCGTCGAGGGAGGTGATTCCCGTGTAGATGAGGTCGCCCATGCGGGAAGTGTACGGCGCTCATATTTTGGCTTCCCTACTGAGCTGGCCGCCACATCGTCGTGATGACATGGCCGGATGCCTGGACGATCTGATCGCGGGGAGCGAAGCCCACGCTCGCGTAACGGTCGTTATTGGCCGGATTCGACGACTCCAGATAGGCAGAACCACCGAGCGCATCGATCCGCGCCAGGTTTTCTCGCAGCAGTCCCATGCCTAGTCCCTTGCCGCGATGATCGTCGTGGGTCGCGAACAGGCTCAAGTAGAAATGCGGCTCGGTGGGTCGGGCATGCTCGAATTTGTCGACTATCGCGAGAATCGCGTCGGCGCCCTCCCGTCCCACGATCCCTGCCAGAAAACCATCGAAGCCGTTCGCCTCAGCCTCGGTGAGTTCGATGCCACCCGGCGGCAACCAGATGGCGGCCGACTCGGCGTTGCCGGAGACGAACGTCCACGGATAGCGCTGCGCCGAGGTGACCAGCAACCGCCAGAATGCCGAAGCCTGCGCAGCACGGTTCTGACGATCAGGAAAGGCGGGCCCCCACAGCGGATCGTCGAAGAATGCGGACGTGACGGTCGCGACGATTGCCTCGATATCGTCGGGCTGCGCTACGCGGGTGAGGTGGCCGGTGGGATTCATTAGCTCAGGATATGGGCGTCGCTGACTTCGCCGTCGAGGTAC
>NZ_JANLVV010000342.1:0-17217 GCF_031364185.1 Salinibacterium sp.
GGATGCTCGATGGCCGACATGGCAGACATCGATTCGGTGGAGGAATGCTGGGAGCAACTGGTCGAGATCTTCGGCACCGAGCCGGATGCGACGGGCAGGGTGCCGATCATCCCGGTGACCTACATGAATTCCTCGGCAGCACTGAAGGGATTCTGCGGACGCAACGGGGGCATCGTCTGCACCTCCTCGAACGCGTCGACCGTGCTGGAGTGGGCGTTCGAGCGCGGCCAACGCGTGCTGTTCTTCCCCGATCAGCACTTGGGTCGAAACACCGCCAGGGCGATGGGTGTGCCGCTCGAGCGGATGCCGATGTGGAACCCTCGCAAGCCTCTTGGCGGCAACGATGTCGCCGAAATGCAGGATGCCCGGGTGATCCTCTGGCACGGCTTCTGCAGCGTGCACAAGCGATTCACGGCGCAGCAGGTGGAGCAGGCGCGGCTCGACTTTCCGGGGGTGAGAGTGATCGTGCATCCGGAATGTCCGATGGAGGTGGTGGATGCCGCCGACGAGGCGGGCTCGACCGACTACATTCGCAGGGCCGTCGCCGATGCTACCAAGCCGACCATCTTCGCCATCGGTACCGAGATCAATATGGTCAACCGGCTGGCGGCGGAGCATCCTCAGCACACCATCTTCTGCCTCGATCCGGTGGTGTGCCCATGCTCGACGATGTATCGCATCCACCCTGGATACCTGGCATGGGTTCTCGAAGCGCTGGTACGCGGTGAGGTGGTCAACCAGATCACCGTCCCCGACGACGTCGCGGTTGATGCCCGTGTCGCGCTTCAGCGGATGCTCGCAGCAAAGCCCGCGCCCTGATGGCCCGCGTCGTCGTGGTCGGCACCGGAATCGCCGGCCTGATCACCGCCTACCGCGCAAGCAGCCGCCACGAGGTGATCCTTGTCACCAAGTCGGAGCTCGCCGAGAGCAATACTCGGTACGCACAGGGAGGTATCGCCGCGGCGCTCTTTCCCGATGACAGTGTCGCCGCGCACGTCGCCGACACTATCCGCGCCGGGGCTGGTCTATGTGACCCGCTGGCGGTGGAGGTGCTGTGTGGTGAGGGTCCACAGCGGGTGCGCGACCTGATCGCGCTCGGGGTGGAGTTCGACCGGATCAACGGAGAGCTGGCCCGGGGGCATGAGGCCGCGCATTCGGCGCGCCGCGTCATCCACGCCGGCGGGGATGCCACGGGGCTGGCCATCGAGGTCGCGCTGCTCCGGGCCGTTCGTGCGCTCGCCGTCGAGGTGCATGAGTACACCTTCATGCGGGACCTCGTCGTCGACAGCACGTCCGACGGCGTTAGGCGAGTGGTTGGCATCGACGTGATCGATCCCGATGGCGCGCACCGGATGATCGCCGCCGACGTCGTCGTGATCGCGAGCGGCGGCGCCGGCCAGCTCTACAGCCACACCACCAACCCCACGGTCACGACGGGCGACGGAGTCGCGGCAGCCTTCCGTGCCGGGGCAGCCCTGGCGGATGTCGAGTTCTACCAGTTCCACCCGACCGCGCTCGCGGTGCCCGGCAGCCCACTGGTCTCCGAGGCCGTACGCGGCGAGGGCGCCGTGCTGCTCGATGAGCATGGCCAGCGATTCATGAGTCTGGTGCATCCTGATGCAGAGCTCGCGCCGCGCGATGTGGTCGCTCGGGGAATCGCCGCCGCGATGGCCCGCCAGGGGGGCCGACCCGTGATGCTGGATGCCACGGCTCTCGGCCGCGAGTTTCTCTCCGAGCGCTTCCCGGGAATTTCGAGAGTGACCGCCGAGCACGGCTTCGACTGGGCGACCGAACCGATCCCGGTGACCCCGGCGGCCCACTACTGGATGGGCGGAATTCGCACCGATGTCGCGGGCCGCACGTCCCTCGCCGGACTGTTCGCCGTAGGGGAGGCGGCCTGCACCGGGGTGCACGGAGCCAATCGGCTCGCCTCCAACTCGCTCCTGGAGTCGCTCGTGTTCGCTTGGCGTGCCGCGGATGCGTTGATCGACTCGGGTGATGGTGGTTCACCGATCGTGGTGGACGCCATCGAGGTTCTGGAAGTGGTTCCGGAAGTGAGTTCGGAGGCGAACACCGGCACCGAGCCATTCAGGCGCAGCGAGTTGCAGGAGCCGTTCACGCGCACCGAGTTGCAGGAGCTGTTGTGGCAGCTGGCCGGGCTCGAACGTTCTGGCCGGGGTCTCCGCGAGGCGGCGGCACGACTGGCGCGATGGAGAGTCCCGCGCGATCACGGTCATGACAGCGGCGCCGGGGGCGTCGCGGCCGGGGAGGACCGAAACCTGCTCGACCTCGCTCGCCTTCTGGTGCGCGCAGCACTCCGGCGCGAGGAGTCTCGCGGAGCCCACGACCGCGAGGACTTCCCCGACACACGCATCGAATACGCGCACTCCATCGAGTGGTCGTTGCCCAGTGACTCCGCCATCCGAGAGAAAGCAGTCCAGTGAATTCCGACTTGGTCGACGACATCATCCGCCGCGCACTTCAGGAGGATGCCCCCTGGGGTGACCTCACCTCCGAGACGTTTCTGCCCGCCGGGGTCACGGCGACGGCGAGCCTCGTCGCCCGTGAGCCGGGCATCCTGAGCGGAATCGAGGTGTTTGCCAGGGTGTTCCAGCTCATGGACCTGTCAACGAGCATCGATGTTCTTTCGAAAGATGGAGCCGTCATCGGCCCGGGGATGACCCTCGCCCGCGTGCACGGCGACGCGCGTGCCGTGCTGCGTGCCGAACGTGTGGCCCTGAATCTCACCCAGCGGATGACCGGAATCGCCACCCTCACCGCACGGTACGTCGCCGCGGTCGCCGGCACGAAGGCGCGCATCGTCGACACGCGCAAAACGACTCCGGGGCTCCGGATGCTCGAACGCCAGGCCGTGCGGGACGGCGGCGGACACAACCACCGCTATTCGCTTTCGGATGCGGTACTGGCCAAAGACAACCACCTCGCGGTTCTGAGCGCGGCGGGAATTCCCCTCGGGGACGCCATTCGAGCCGCTCGAGCCCGAATCGGCCACACCGTGCATCTCGAGGTCGAAGTGGATCGACTCGACCAGATCGACGACGTGATCTCGGCAGGTGTCGACACCATCATGCTCGACAATTTCACGCCCGACGAGCTGGAAACCGGCGTCGCAGCCGTCGCGGGACGGGCGTTGGTCGAGGCCAGCGGTGGCGTGAACCTCGACACGGTTGCGGCGATTGCGAGGTCGGGTGTCGACATTATCTCGGTCGGGGCACTCACCCATAGCGCCCGCGCACTCGATCTCGGCCTCGACATCGGGCTGGACATCGGGCAGGGTGTCGGCGCGGATCTGGACGTCGGGCTCGCGTGATCTATCTCGACTCGGCGGCTACCACGGAAACCCGCCGCGAGGTCCTCGAGGCCATGTGGCCTTTCCTCACCGGGGAGTTCGGTAACCCATCCAGCCACCACGAGTTGGGAGAAGCGGCAGCACGCGCCCTAGAAGATGCCCGCGGCGGCATCGCGAGGTGGTTTGGATGCCGGGCCTCCGAGGTCATCTTCACCTCCGGTGGCACCGAGGCCGACAACCTTGCCATCAAGGGCATCGCCCAGGCTAATCCTCGCGGCAGGCACATCGTTACCTCGGCTATCGAGCATGAGGCGGTGCTCGAAAGCTGTCGTTTCCTGGAGCGTCGCCACGATTTCGAGGTGACGGTACTCGGTGTCGATGCGGACGGTCTCGTCGACCCGGCGCATCTTGCCGCCTCGCTACGCCCCGACACGACCCTGGTGACCGTGATGTGCGCCAATAACGAGGTGGGCGCGGTGCAGCCGATCGCCGAGATCGTGTCGGCGGCGCACAAGCACGGCATTCCCGTTCATACGGACGCGGTGCAGGCCGCAGGCAGCCTTGATCTCACCTCGCTGCAGGTGGATGCGATCAGTATTTCTGGGCATAAGCTCGGCGCGCCCAAGGGAATCGGCGCGCTGTACCTCCGAGGTCGCATCCCGCTGCAGCCGCTCACCCACGGCGGCGGGCAGGAGCGGGACCGGCGCTCCGGAACCGAGAATGTCGCGGGCGCCGTGGGGCTCGCCGCGGCGCTGGCCCTTCTGGACCTCGGCGCACAGCGGGCGCTGTGTGGCCTGCGCGACCGCTTCATCGCCGATGTCCTTCGAATGGTGCCCGAGGCGATACTCACGGGACCGCGCGGCAACCGGCTGCCGGGCAACGCCTCGTTCTGCTTCCCCGGAACGAGCGGCGAATCAATTCTCCTCGAACTGGGTCGCCACGGTGTCGTGTGCTCCGCCGGATCTGCCTGTGCCGTCGGTGACGACGAGCCCTCGCATGTCCTGACGGCGATGGGCATCACGGCCGAGGTCGCGCAGACGGCCGTGCGATTCAGCCTCGACTCCACAACGACCCGCGAACAGCTTGAAGAGGTTGCCCGGCACGTCGCTTCGGCCTCGGCAACGGTGCGGGCACTCGGTCGCTAGGCTGGCCGGATGCCCACCGCACAGCCCACTTCTCCCATCCGAACCGGGATCATCGGTTTCGGCCTTTCCGGTCGCGTCTTTCACGCGCCGTTCATCGCGACCAACCCTGCGTTCCGTCTCGACCTGATCTCAACGGGTAGTCCCGATCGCGCTGCCCAGGCGCAGCGACAACACCCCGACACCGAGATCGTCGCAAGCCCGTCTGAGCTGCTCGCACGCGCCGCCGACCTCGATCTGGTGATCCTCGCCTCTCCGGCGCACGTGCATCGAGAGCAGGCCCTGGCAGCATTCGAGGCCGGCGCCCACGTCGTTATCGACAAGCCTTTCGTGCCGACGGTGACCGACGCGAAGCAGCTTATCGCCGCGTCCGAGGATGCCGGGAAGCTGCTCGCCGTCTTCCAGAACCGGCGGTGGGACGGCGACTTCCTGACGATCAAACGATTGCTGGCCGAGGGCGTGCTGGGGGGCATCCACCGCTTCGAATCGACCTTTGAACGCTGGGGTGGTGCCGTGCGTGAGCGCTGGCAGGATTCGACGACATCGGATCAGGGTGCCGGAATCACCTACGACCTCGGCAGCCACCTGATCGACCAGGCGTTGCAGCTATTCGGCCCTGCCACCGTCGACGCCGCCGAATTGACAACGGTACGGCCCGGGGCAGTGAGCGACGACGATTCGTTCATCTCACTGCTGCACGAGACCGGTGTCAGGTCGCATCTGACCATGAGCCGCGTCGCCGGTCAGAGCGGACCTCGATTCAGGGTGCTCGGTTCTGAGTCGTCGTACTCGGTGAACGGCCTCGACAACCAGGAGCCGTTCCTGAAGGATCAGCGCTGGCCCGGATCCGAGGGATACGGCGTCACACCCAGCGCCGACTGGGGACTGGTCGGAGTGGGCGACTCGCTGTCGTCGGTCGAGACCGCTCGAGGCGCCTACCCGGATTTCTATGCGGGCGTGGCCGCCAGCATCCTCGCCGGCGCCCCCTCTCCTGTGGACCCCAGGGACGCGCTCGAGGTCGTGCGGATCATCGAGCGGGCGCACCAACTCTCCGCCGCCGTATCGGCGTGAGTTGGCCAGCAGTCCACATTCGCGGGGGCGGCTCTTGCCTGCGGTGACGCCATCGCGGGATGCTGGGGCATGACCTCAGCCGCCCTCCAGTCAGCAATCGACAGCTTCGGTGACCCGCGCGGGTACCTGGCCGTGGCATCCATTGGCCTGCCACCTCGCCAGGCCGTCGAGGCGCTGACCGCAGACCTTGCCGCGTGGTCGCGCGCGGACCGGGACCCCCAGGGGTACGACGCCGTGATCGAACGCACCCGGGCGTCATTCGCCGCCCTCGTGGGCGTGCGCCCCGATCGTGTCGCGCAGGGTTCTCAAACGTCGGTCCTCGCCTCGCTCATCGCGGCGGCGGTGCCGGATGGTGCCGAGGTGCTCTGCGTCGATGGGGATTTCTCGTCCATCGTGTTTCCGTTCCAGCAGCGGCCGGGCCTTCGTGTTCGACATGTTGCGCTGGCTGCCCTCGCCGACTCGATCACGGATGACACGTGGCTGGTGGTTTTCTCCCTGGTGCAGTCATCGAGCGGACGGGTGGCCGACGTGCCTGCCATCACCGGCGCGGCGGCGGCACACGGAGCGCACACCATGTGCGACATCACCCAGGCCGCCGGGGTGCTGCCCGTGGACGCCTCGCTATTCGACGCAACGGTGTGCCACACGTATAAGTGGCTCTGCGCTCCGCGTGGGGTCGCGTTCCTGACGCTCTCCGAGCAGTTCGATGCACAGCTGAGCCCGTTGCAGGCCGGGTGGTACGCGGGCGACGACGTGTGGCAGAGCTGCTACGGGCCATCCATGTCGCTGGCCACCACCGCCCGGCGCTTCGATGTATCGCCGGCGTGGCAGGCCTGGATCGGCGCCGAGCAGTCCATCGGCTTATTCGCGGGGCTGGATATCCATGAGGTCTGGTCGCACACGACCGATCTCGGCGATGCGCTATGCGATGGTCTCGGAATCCCGCAGCAGCACCAGGCCATCGTCAGCTGGCCGGATGCCTCCGGTGGTGACCTGCGCAAACTGGTCGACGCGGGGGTCAGGGCATCCGGCCGCGCCGGGCGGTTGCGCGCCTCATTCCACCTGTGGAACACCGAGGCCGATGTCGACGCAGTGCTGAACGCGCTGAGGTAAGCAGCCGTCCCGCTAGGCTGGACACTTCGCCGACCGGGCATCCAGCTCGGCTGATTGATGGCGCGCCACGCGGATGCGGCGGAGCGCCAGAGGAGATATACACCGTGGCAACGCCCAGCAACATCGACGCCGTCATCAACCTCGCCAAGCGCAGGGGTTTCGTCTTCCAGTCGGGAGAGATATACGGCGGTTCGCGGTCGGCCTGGGACTACGGGCCGCTTGGCACCGCGCTCAAGGAGAACATCAAGAAGCAGTGGTGGCAGAACTTCGTCCAGGGTCGCGAAGACGTGGTGGGTATCGATTCGGCAGTAATTCTCCCGCGCAGGGTGTGGGAAGTGTCCGGCCATGTCGATGTGTTTTCAGACCCACTCGTCGAGTCGCTGCACACGCATAAGCGCTACCGCGCCGACCATCTTCTCGAAGCGTATGAAGAGAAGCACGGTCATCCACCGGCAAACGGACTTGCTGACATTCGCGACCCTGACACCGGCCAGGCCGGCTCGTGGACTGAGCCGCAAAACTTCTCGGGCCTGCTCAAGACCTTCCTCGGCCCGGTCGATAACGAAGAGGGAATGCACTACCTGCGCCCCGAAACAGCGCAGGGCATTTTCACCAACTTCGCCAATGTGATGGGCGCATCGCGCATGAAGCCGCCCTTCGGAATCGGGCAGGTCGGTAAGAGTTTTCGCAACGAGATCACCCCCGGGAACTTCATCTTTCGCACGCGAGAGTTCGAGCAGATGGAGATGGAATTCTTCGTCGAACCGGGGACCGACGAACAGTGGCACCAGTACTGGACTGACGAATCGATGCGCTGGTACACCGACCTGGGCATTCGCGCCGAGAACCTTCGTTTCTTCGAGCATCCACAGGAGAAGTTGTCGCACTACTCGAAGCGCACCGTCGACATCGAGTATCGCTTCCGTTTCGCGGGCAGCGAGTGGGGCGAGCTGATGGGGGTCGCGAACCGCACTGACTTCGACCTGAAGACGCACTCGGAAGGCTCCGGTGCTGACCTCTCCTACTTCGACCAGACCAAAGATGAGCGGTGGGTTCCGTATGTGATCGAGCCGGCGTTCGGCCTGACGCGCGCGCTGATGGCGTTTCTCATCGACGCCTATGCCGAGGATGAGGCGCCGAATGCCAAGGGTGGCGTCGATAAGCGCACCGTGCTGCGGCTGGACCGCCGACTTGCGCCGGTGAAGGCCGCGGTGCTGCCGCTGTCGCGCAACGAGCAGCTCTCGCCGCTGGCCCGCGGAGTCGCCGCCGACCTTCGGAAGTTGTGGAACGTCGACTTCGACGACGCCGGAGCGATCGGCCGACGCTACCGTCGCCAGGACGAAATTGGCACGCCCTTCTGCGTCACGATCGACTTCGATTCACTCGACGATAACGCGGTCACCGTGCGAGAGCGCGACACCATGGCGCAGGAGCGGATCCCGCTTGAGGGTCTTCGCTCCTACCTCGCTGAGCGATTGGTCGGCGCGTAGAGTCCCGCTCCACGGCGCTCCCGCTCCCGTCCCGCTCCACGGCGCTCCCGTTCCCGTGCCGCTCCACGGCGCTCCCGTCCGCGTCCCGCTCCCGTCCGCGTCCCGCTCCCGTCCTGCGGCGTCCCGCTCCCGTCGGGGCACCGCGTGATCCACCTCTCTGCTTTCGGAAATTCAGGAAACCCGTGTCCGTGCCGGGTCCTAATCCACGAAGTGCCAGGGGATGCTACGCAAAAGGGTCTCACTTCCTGAATTTCCGAAGTTGCACGCCCCCTCCCCAGGGCGCAGGCAGGGAGGAAGGCCACAGATTGCGACACCCCGCCGTGGGATGGCGGGCGCGGGACGATGCTCTGGGCATGGTGGACATTCAGGAATTGGTCGTCGAGCTCGGCGGCATCGCCCAAAAGCAGCAACTCGTGGCCCGTGGCGCGCGCGATCTCGATCTGACCCGGGCTGTAAGAGACAAGAGCGTGGTGCGTGCGCGGCAGGGCTGGTACACAACAGTCGACGTTCGGGAGAAACGCGTGAGGGCGGTCAGGGTTGGCGGCCGGCTCACCGGAATTTCGGCCATCAGTGACTGGGGCGGATGGGTGCTGGGTGAACATCCGGTACACGTATCGGTTCCTCAGAACTCCGCCCGCTTGAGAAGCCAATGGAACAGGAGGCGTCCATTGAGCCGATCGCGGGGAGTTCACGTTCATTGGGACCCGCCAGAGGTCGGCGAACGCGGAACATCCTGGCATGTTGGGCTCTGTGACGCGCTGCTGCGGGTTGTTCTTGACGAGGACCTGGAGACTGCGGTCGCCGCGATCGACTGGGCGTTGCACACCGGCCGTCTGGACGAGATCGATTTCGAGCGGCTAATCCTGGACTTACCCGCCAGCAGAAGATGGATTCGACACTGGGTTGACGGCAACTGCGAAAGCTTGCCAGAGAGCCTGGCCCGCACACGATTCCGGCGTGCCGGGCACCATGTGGCAATCCAGGTTCCGCTGGGTACTCAGCGTATCGACATGGTCGTCGATGGCATTGTCGGGCTCGAGGTAGACGGAAAAGAGTTTCATGCGGACACCTTTGAGGAAGATCACCTTAAGGGGGTAAACATTACGATCGCGGGATTCCACGCCATGACTGTGAGCGCGAAGATGATCTTCAGCGACTGGGGTCACTTCCTTCATGCTGTAGAGGTTGCACTCGCCTCGCACGCTCGCCCACATTTCGGAAATTCAGGAAATGAGCCCCCTCCGAAGCACGTGGCCCCCGGATTCGGGGGCAAAGCCCTCCGGGATACCGCCGTTTCCTGAATTTCCGAAGGGTAAGGGGCAAGGGCGGGTGCAGGGGCCCAGGGAATACCAGCGGCAGCTTGAGGTTTGTCCTCACGTGAACAATCCCATCAAGGTAGATATCTGGTCAGACGTGCAGTGCCCCTGGTGTTACATCGGTAAGCGCAGGTTTGAGGCGGGCGCTGCCGAGTTTGGTGGTGAGGTTGAGGTCGAATACCACTCATTCGAACTCGCCGCCGATACGCCCGTGGATTTCGACGGCACCCCGACCGACTATCTCAGCCAGCACAAAGGAATTCCGGCAGAGCAGGTGGCCCAGATGCTCACGAACGTGACGAACATCGCGAAGAGTGTGGGTCTCGACTACGACTACGAGCACGTCCATCAGACCAACACTGTGGTCAGCCACGAGCTAATCCACTTCGCCAAGAGCAAGGGTCGCCAGGGGGAGATGAAAGAGCGTTTGCTCGAGGCCTACTTCGTGAGGGGCGAGCACGTGGGTCGCATCCCGAGCCTGGTGGCCATCGCCGAGGAGCTCGGTTTCGACGGACCCGAGGTCACCGAGGCTCTCGAGAACCGCACCTTCCTCGGTGATGTGAAGGCCGATGTCGCCCTCGCCCGCGAGTACGGCATCCAGGGCGTTCCCTACTTTGTGATCGACGGCAAGTACGGGGTGTCCGGCGCGCAGGAGGCCACGACTTTCGCTAACGTTCTCACACAGGTTCAGGCGGAGCGGTCTGCGGCCACCAGCGATAATCGAGAAGAGTGACCAGTGGATGCCACAACCAACCCCCTGCCCATCATCGGCTTGCAGCCGTTGGGTGAGCCTGGCGCTGCCTCGTGTGATGGCGGCTTTTGTGCTGTTCCCGAGCAGCACTCGCAGGCCGTCGTGAATCGTCGGCTCGACGACGACGCGGTCTAGCTCTTCCTTGGACCGATCCAGTCCAGGATTTCCCGGGCGGAGGACTGCTCCGGTGCCCTGGCCGCAAGTGATCGGGGAACCCTGGTCATCCGCTCGATGATGGGTCGCTCCGGCAGCGGCGAGTTTTGCAGGGTGTTCTGGCGGATCCTTTTATTAGCGGAGGCTCCCAGTACCGCTCCCACGCCAAATCCGATCGGCAGAAGAAAGAGGTTCGCGAGGGGTGGACTCCCTACCGAACTGACGACGGCGAACGTCACGACTACCCCGATGACGGCGCCCATGGAGATCGCAAGGCCCCAGCGCTCATGTGCGGCGTTGGCGGCGTCCCAGGCGCGCTGTTCGGTGATCTGCCGGAGCATCTCATCGCGCGGCAACTCGCTGACCCACAGTTTGCCTTCGAACGTGAAGCAGTACGGATTGTTGTGCAGCGACATCAGCGAATGACCTCGCGAGCGGGCGACGCCTCCAGCGTGATGCCGACCGCCTCGCCGCGTCGGCCTGGAATGTCTGGGAGAATCAGCACATGACTATTGTCGCCGACACACGCGCTGGCAGCGTGCCAGCACTGAGGATCGGGCCTATCACGCTCGATGTGCCGGTGGTGCTGGCGCCGATGGCCGGCATCACGAACACCGCGTTCCGTCGCCTGTGTCGCGAGTACGGCGCCGGGCTATACGTCAGCGAGATGATCACCAGTCGCGCGCTGGTCGAGCGCACGCCCGAAAGCATGCGGTTGATTCGGCATCACGAGTCTGAGAAGACCCGCAGCATCCAGCTCTACGGGGTTGACCCGACGACGGTGGCCGAGGCCGTGACCATGCTGGTTGCCGAAGATCGCGCTGACCATATCGATCTGAATTTTGGATGCCCCGTGCCCAAGGTCACTCGAAAGGGTGGGGGTGCAGCGCTCCCCTGGAAGCGCGACCTCTTCCGTAGTATCGTCGAGCGCGCCGTCAAGGCTGCTGGCGTGGTGCCGCTGACGGTGAAGATGCGCAAGGGGATCGACTCTGATCACCTGACCTACCTGGAGGCGGCGAAAGCGGCCGAGGGGGCGGGTGTCGCAAGCATCGCCCTCCACGCGCGCACGGCGGCCGAGTTTTACTCTGGCACCGCGGACTGGTCGGCGATTGAGCGGCTTAAGAACACGATCACCGGCACTCCGATTCTCGGCAACGGTGACATCTGGAGTGCCCAGGATGCGCTGCGCATGGTTGACGAGACGGGTTGCGATGGTGTCGTGGTCGGCCGTGGCTGTCTCGGCAGGCCCTGGCTTTTCGCCGACCTCGCCGCAGCGTTCCGCGGTCGACAGAACGGCGGCTCCGCGTCTGGTACGGGGGTGGCGGGCGCCGGGGTCCAACCGAGTCTCGGCGAGGTTGCGCGGGCGTTCCGGCGGCATGCCGAACTTCTGGCTGAGTTCTTTGAGGAGGAGGATCGGGCCTGCCGCGACATCCGGAAGCACGTCGCGTGGTACTTCAAGGGATATGCCGTTGGCGGCGAACTAAGAGCCTCCCTCGCGACCGTGAGGGATCTTGCGCAACTCGATGAGTTGCTCGCGCAACTCGATGGGGAGCAGCCTTACCCCGGCGCAGACGCGGAGGGGCAGCGCGGCCGCGCGGGAACTCCGAAGAGGCCATCACTGCCGCAGGGCTGGCTCGATAGCCGGGAGCTTCAGGAGACGCATCGCCTCGAACTGGCCGAAGCCGAGCTGAGCACCAGCGGTGGCTGACGAGTATTCGACGGTCGATGCCGAGCGCTGGTTTCCGGAAGAGCACTCCAGCCGCCGCAGCGACTTTGCGCGTGACAGGGCGAGGGTGCTGCACTCGAGCGCGCTGCGCAGGCTTGCGGCCAAGACGCAGGTGCTCAGCCCCACATCGGCTCTCGACTTCGCCCGGAATCGATTGACGCACTCCCTGGAGGTGGCGCAGGTCGGCCGCGAACTGGCCGACAGCCTGGGCCTTGATCCGGATATCGTCGACACCGCGTGCCTCGCACACGACCTGGGGCATCCGCCGTTCGGTCACAATGGGGAACGCGCGCTCAACGACTGGGCCGCCGATATCGGAGGATTTGAGGGCAACGCCCAAACGCTTCGGTTGCTCACCAGAATCGAACCGAAGGTGTTCGGGCCGGACGGGCAGTCGTACGGCCTCAACCTGACCAGGGCATCCCTCGACGCGAGTTGCAAGTACCCGTGGCCGAGCTCCCAGGGTGTCGCTGACCCGAGTGGTCGGAGTAAGTACGGCTTCTACGATGATGACACTGCAGCCTTTGAGTGGCTGCGCGCCGGGGCACCCGAACGCCAGCGCTGCATTGAGGCCCAGGTCATGGATCTCTCAGACGACATCGGCTACTCCGTTCACGATTTCGAGGATGCGATCGTCAATGGATACGTGGATGTCACGGCCCTCGGTGCCCGTGTCGACCACGACGAGCTGGTCAACTCCATGTTCGCGTGGATCGGCGGCGAGCTCGATCATGATGAGCTCATCGCGGCTTTCGATCGTCTCGACAACCTGGATGCCTGGATTGACAGTTGGGATGGCAGCAGGCGAGCCCACGGACGGCTCAAGAACCTGACAAGCCAGCTCATCGGTAGGTTTGCGGGTGCCGCCGTGCAGGCCACCCGGGAGTCGAATTCGGGGCGCCTGGTACGTTTCGGCGCAGATCTTGTGGTGCCGCGGGAGATCCAGGCAGAAATCGCGGTGCTGAAGGGCATCGTGGCCGCCTTCGTGATGTCGGCTAATGCGCGACGTCCGGTCTACGCACAGCAGCGCGACATTCTGGCCGAGCTCGCTGACGTGCTGCTGAGGTCGGGCCCGACGAGCCTCGACCCTGGGTTCGCTGCGGACTGGAATGATTCCGATTCCGATGCCACGCGCAAGCGCGCCGTGGTCGATCAGGTTGCCTCGTTGACGGACCAATCCGCGATGGCGTGGCATGAGCGTCTCGTCCGCTGATCCCGCTGCACCAGCCACCGAGCGACCGTAGAATCGTCGTTGTGGCTGGACTGATCCGACGAAGCGATATCGACGAGGTGAGGTCGCGCACCAACCTGGGCGATATCGTCGGTGACTATGTCACGCTGAAGAACGCCGGGGTGGGTTCGATGAAGGGTCTCTGCCCCTTTCATGAGGAGCGAAGCCCCAGCTTTCATGTTCGACCCCAGGTCGGTTTTTACCACTGTTTTGGATGCGGCGAAGGCGGAGACGTCTTCACCTTCCTGCAGAAGATGGATCACGTCAGTTTCTCTGAAGCCGTCGAACGAATGGCCGGTCGCATCGGCTACGAACTGCACTACGAGGACGGCGCCGCCGCCTCGGATCATGGCAACCGGGCCCGCATCCTCGCGGCGAACCAGGCCGCAGCAGACTTTTATGTCGCGCAGTTGACCATGCCGGAAGCCGAGCCCGGGCGAAAGTTCCTGGGGGAGCGTGGCTTTGACGCGTCGGCGGCGGAACGGTTCGGGGTGGGCTTCGCGCCGAGAGGCCAGGCGCTGGGCAAGCATCTGAAGGGCAGGGGTTTCAGCGACGATGAGCTGGTCACGGCAGGACTGCTGGGTCGTGGCGATCGAGGCGATGTGTACGACCGGTTCCGCGGTCGACTGGTGTGGCCGATTCGGGATGTCACCGGCGCGACCCTGGGCTTCGGCGCACGAAAGCTGCTCGACGACGACAACGGACCGAAGTATCTGAACACCCCCGAGACTCCCGTCTACCACAAGAGCCAGGTGCTGTACGGCCTCGATCTCGCCAAGCGAGACATCGCGCGCGGCAGACAGGTCGTGGTGGTGGAGGGGTACACCGACGTGATGGCCTGCCATCTTGCGGGTGTGACGACGGCGGTCGCCACCTGCGGCACTGCCTTCGGTGTTGATCACATCAAGGTCGTTCGCCGAATTATCGGGGACACCGACAATCCAGATACGACCGGCACCGGTGAGGTCATCTTTACCTTCGATCCGGATGAGGCTGGCCAGAAGGCAGCCAGCCGCGCCTTCGCGGAAGAGCAGCGCTTCGCGGCCCAGACGTTCGTAGCCGTCGCCCCTGATGGGCTCGACCCCTGCGACCTGCGACTGAACAGGGGCGATGACGCCGTGCGCAGGCTGATCAAGACTCGAAAGCCGATGTTCGAGTTCATGGTGCGCAGAGTGCTGACCGGTTTCGACCTTGAGACGGTGGAGGGTCGCGTATCTGCTCTCAGAGCAGCAGCACCGGTGGTGGCCGGGATTCGTGACCAGTCGATGAGCGTGGGTTACGTGCGAAACCTGGCGGGTTGGCTGGGGCTTGACCCGGCGGAAGTGCAGCGCGCGGTGGCATCAGCTCGCTCAGCGGCGGGCAACCACTCCCAGGGTGGCGAGCAGCGGCGCCAGCAGGAGGAGCGGCAGCAGGATTCCGCACCCGCGCCCGTCGATGAGCCGTCCATCACCCGACTGGCGACAGACACGACGACCCGCACCGAGCGTGACGTGCTGATGGCGATCCTGCAACATCCCGAACTCGTGGGCACAGAGTTGATGTCGAAAGCCGTGACCGTGGGCTTCAGCGAGGCGTCGCTGGAGATTGTGCGAGATGCCGTCGCGGTGAGCATCGCCCGGGCCGACAGCCCGGACTGGATCACCCGCGTCACGGCCGAGGTGCCGCAGCGCTACGCGACCCTGGTCAACCAACTCGCGGTGGCCCCGATTCCGGCTCGTGAAGACAGGCTTCCGGGCTACTGCGTCAGCATCGTGTCTGACTTCATCGACAGGGATTTGCTGCGGGAGAAGCGGGCCGTGATGGGGGCCATGCAGCGACTGGATGCCGCAACCGATCCCACACGCTATGCCGAGGTCCAGCGCGACCTGGTGCGCATCGAGACCGAGCGTCGGATGTTACGAAACGAGTAGACAGCCTTCGTGCGACGCACAGCCCCGCATTTCTATTGCGTAAAGATCTCTCGTTTATGACGGTTAATGTCCGGTGCGACCGGTGACTGTGTTACTACTGGGAGCACAGCAACGCCGTGGCACCATGGTGCACCGACGCGTTCCTTGCCACACAGCCCTGTACACAACACAGTGCCGTGCACACAACACAGTGCCGTGTAGACAACTGCAGGCAACTACAGAGGAAGAGGTAGACGGATATGACATCCGCATCCAAAAATAAGCGCGCTCTCGCCGCGGTCGCAGGTTCAGCAGTGTTCGCACTGGCGCTGGCCGGTTGCGCCGCGGGTGGTGGCGACACCGCCGGGGGTTCGAGCGACTCCCTGATCGTTGGTACCACCGATAAGGTCACTTTCATCGACCCGGCTGGCTCGTATGACAACGGCTCCTTCGCCGTCATGAACCAGGTCTATCCGTTCCTGCTGAACTCGAAACCGGGCACCTCGGACGTCGAGCCTGACATCGCGGTGTCCGCCGAATACACCAGTGACACCGAGTACACCGTCGTCCTGAAGGACGGCCTGAAGTTCGCCAATGGAAACGATCTGACCTCGTCGGATGTCAAGTTCTCCTTCGACCGCCAGGTGGCGATCGCCGATGAGAATGGCCCGTCGGTGCTGCTGGGCAACATTGCCAGCGTTGATGCTCCGGATGACACCACCGTCGTTTTCACGCTGAAGAACGGCAACGACCAGACGTTCGCCCAGATCCTTTCCAGCCCTGCAGCCCCCATCGTCGACGAGGAGGTGTTCTCCGCGGATGCGGTCACGCCCGACAAGGACATCGTCGACGGCAAGGCGTTCGCGGGCCAGTACGTCATCTCGACCTACGACTTCAATAATCTGGTGTCGTTCAAGGCTAACCCTGACTACCAGGGCGTTCTCGGCGCTGCAAAAACAAAGAACATCGACCTGAAGTACTACACGGATGCCTCGAATCTGAAGCTCGACGTGCAGGAGGGCAACATCGACGTCGCACACCGCAGCCTGTCTGCGACCGATATCGCTGACCTCCAGGGCAACGACAAAGTCAACGTGGTTGTTGGCCCGGGTGGGGAGACTCGCTACATCGTCTTCAACTTCGACACGCAGCCTTACGGTGCCACGACTCCCGAGGCCGACGCGGCCAAGGCGCTGGCCGTTCGCCAGGCAGCGGCCGACCTCGTCGACCGCAAAGAGATCGCCGATCAGGTCTACAAGGGCACCTACCTCCCGCTGTACTCCTATGTTCCTGCCGGTTTGACCGGTGCGACCGAGGTTCTCAAAGACCTGTACGGCAAGGATGGCGGCCCTGACGCCGACGCTGCTGCCAAGGTTCTCAAGGATGCCGGGGTCACCACTCCGGTCGCCCTGAACCTGCAGTACAACCCGGATCACTACGGCGAGTCGTCGGGTGACGAGTACGCACTGGTGAAGAGCCAGCTTGAGGCGAGCGGACTGTTCACGGTCAACCTGCAATCGACCGAGTGGGTCACGTACTCCAAAGAGCGCACTCAGGACCTCTACCCGGCCTACCAGCTCGGGTGGTTCCCTGACTACTCGGATGCCGACAACTACCTGACGCCGTTCTTCGCTACGGAGAACTTCCTGAGCAACCACTACGACAACCCTGAGGTCAACCAGTTGATCAAGGATCAGGCCGTCGAAGCGGATGCCGCGAAGCGCCAGGCGCTCATCGAGGAGATCCAGGCCAAGGTGGCTGCCGACCTGTCGACGCTGCCGCTTCTCCAGGGATCGCAGATCGCCGTGACCGGTACCACCGTGACCGGTGCGACTCTCGATGGTTCATTCAAGTTCCGTTACGGAACTCTCGTCAAGGGTTGATCAGTCACGACCAGCAACAGCACAGATGCACGACAGCTAGAGTTTCTCTAGCGCAGTGAGGGGGGCGACCCCCGGCGAGCGGGGCGCCCGCGTTAGGTACCCGCACCAGTGGGAAAAAAAAAGAAGAACCCCCCAACACCAC
>NZ_JANLVV010000357.1:0-4378 GCF_031364185.1 Salinibacterium sp.
GTGGTGTTGAGCTACCTCGCCGTCGCAGCTCTGAGCATCGGCACCCTCATCGCATTCGCCCTGGGCGGCATCGCGGTGCGTTCGGAGGTAACGAGCGTCACGAGTTACGGTGTCGAGTTCGACAGTTCCGGCAAGGCCACCACCTGCTCACCGCCGGAAACCCAGTCATATCCCACTCCTCGACTTGACCTGTTCTGGGGTGTGCTCGCGGCCAATCCTTACGTGCTGCTGGCCGACGCGGTGCCGACGACGTATAGCGTCGAGGGATACCCGACCGACCTATTCGGTCAGATCAAGTACGGGATACGGGCGGCACAGATCCCCCCGGAGACGGACATCCGGTACGACGAGTGCGCCGGCATGCCGTTCGTGGATCCGCCCACGCCTCGCGAGGTCATCGACTCAACCACCCCGGGCTGGTTCGTCGGGCTCATCATCCACATCCTGCTGGCCGCGGGGGCCCTCGTCGGCGCCTGGGCGCGCACCAGGACCCCGGCCGCCAGGCTCAGCCGCGGCAGCCGGATCGCCTGAGCGACCGTAGATTATTGTAACTGCGAACAGTCCGCGCGGCCCACCCTTATCGAAAGTGAGATCACACCGCCTAAACGGACACGTCTTACCTTGGGACTGACAATTCTTAGACTCCCGGAAGCCGTGGATCATGTCGGAACTCGGACAGATTCATTGGGGCACAGTTTCAGCTCACACTCGTGATTTCGGGTTACAAAGTCATCCGAAACCACCCCTGATGGAGGGTCGGATAACCTGTCTGTCGGTTGTATGTACCCTGGCAGTACGCTGGAAGTGGCCACTACGGTGATCGCACTTGTCTGCTGCGGCAGCAGGGGCGGCGATCATGGCGATCCGCCGGTTGCACCCGAGCATTCTGGGGTACCGCTATGCACCGTTCGACCTTGTTTCGCGCAACGCTGTCGATCGCGCTGAGCGCCATCCTGATCGGGACCCTAGTGACGCCGGTCACCGCCTCCGAGACGCAGCCCGCACCCGCCACAGTGCCGCCGCTGACGTCTCCACCGATTGTGATCCCGCCGTCGACGGTGCCCGCCGGGGACTTCACGAACATCGAAGCGCCTGTGTCGGGATCGGTTTCGAAGCGTATCGGCGGAACGCGCCCAACGCCCGCTGCAATCCTGCCCGCCCCGAAGGTCTCTGCCCAAGCCGCGTTTGACGAGACGACAGCGGCGATCACAAAGATGAGCGAGTACACCACCGTCTACGCCAACCCGGATGGAACTCGCACGACCAAGATCGGCAATGAGCCGCTCAACGCAAAAAACGACGCGGGCACCTGGGTGCCGGTGGAGACCACGCTAACCCAGGATGCGGTGTCCAACTGGACTACGGACGCCCACCCCCTCGATCCTACTTTTGCGAAGTCTGCGGATGCCGCCGGAGCATTCTCGATCTCACGTGACGGCTATGACATTCGATTCACCCTTGAGGGCGCTGCCCCGAGCCCTGTCTCCCGTAATGCCCACCCCCGGCAGCAGACATTCGGCGACAAACTCCAGTACGACGAAGTCTTCCCGAATATCGACGTGAAATATCAGGTGAACCGCGTGGGGGTCAAGGAAGCACTCGTGCTCAGCAAGCCCCCATCCTTGAAGGACTCCACCTGGATTTGGCACGTCGACGCTAATGCTCTCACCCTCGCGATCGACGAGTTCGGTGTGATTAACTTCACCGATCGCTACGGAATCGTGAAATTCCACATCCCGGCGCCCGTGATGTGGGATTCGTCCGGAGTGCCCGGCAAGTCCGAGGCCCCGATGATCAACGTTGGCACGCGGGTGGTCCGCGACGGTGCTGGCTGGAAGATCACCCTCTCAGCCAACAACAGATGGCTCACTGATCCAGCCCGTGTCTATCCGGTGACCGTCGATCCGACCATCGGGGCTGGCCCGGCATCCATCAACGCATACAAGTCCGATGGCGCCTATCGCAATGACAGCATCCTTGTCGGTGACTCGCAGAGCGCTGGCGCGACCCCGTGGCGCTCGGTGGTTCGTTACGACTACCCGGGGACTGCGGGCCAACAGGTGACCAACGCCTCTATGCACATCGCATACGCAGGCGACGGTTACACCGGGTGGGCGGCTGGGAATGTCTACACGGCCAACTGCTTTGGCTTCGCCTGCAATGGTGACTATCTGAACAGTTACAGCATCGCGACGGGCGATACCTGGCCTAATACGCCGCAATTGGTGGCTCGGTTCGCCTCTCTCGTTGCTCAGGGACAGTATTCCTGGCATGTATTGATCACCGGCACGGAGGGCGGCGGTTACACCTACAAGAGCATCTACGCGGATCTTTTCATAATCACCAAAGATTTCCCCGCAGTGACCTCCGTCGACTCACCGTCCCCAGCGGATGGCGCAGTGAAGTCCACGATGATGCCCTCGTTCAAGGTCACCGGCAGCGACCCCGCAGCGACCGGGCTCGCCTACCAGTACAAGGTCGGCACGACTCCGAACGTCGCCGCGAGCATAATCTACACATCGCCCTGGTCGACGACTGCGCAGCAGCAGGTACCGCAAAATGCGCTCCAACCCGGGGTCAAGTACTACTGGCAGGGCTTCGTCAAAGACGGTTACGACGGTTACCTGGGAACGTCGACCGTGCGCGGCGGGCCGATTCGTTCCTTCACCACCAACGTGCCCGCTCCGGCCGCGAGTCAAGCGGCGACCACGCCCACGGATGGCCAAACCATCACGACACTCACACCCACCATGCAGACAGCTCCGGCGGTGGATGTCGAGGGCGACCCGGTGCGATACCAGTTCCGCGTCGCATCCGGTGCGGATGCCAAGTCCGGTGTACTGGTCAGTTCCGGATGGCTCAGTACGCCCACTTGGACGGTTCCGGCCGGCACCCTGCAAGACGGCGGAACCTACGCATTCGTCGCACTGACCAGCGACGGGATCGACGCCAACATCGACCCGCCATGGAACAACAAGCTGAAGGTGAATCTGCGACTTGGAACGTCCGGCCCGTCGCCGTTCGATACATCCGGCCCCGTCACGGTGAACCTCGCCAACGGCAACGCGTCACTCAACTTCACCTCGCCTACCGTGAATTCCGTCGGCGGCGCGATGGGTCTCTCGTTCGCCTACAACTCGCAGCAATCGCCCGATCTGCTGCGCGGTCTCACCGGCTCGTACTTCGACGCCCTCACGCCCGGCCAGGCCTCAACAACCGCGTTCGACTTCACCGGCAAGACGCCCCTGATGGTGCGGACCGACCCGGCCGTCTCGTTTCAGTGGGCCCTGGGATCCCCGGGTCCGGCAATCAAGAGCGACTACTTCCTGGCGCGATGGACCGGTTTCATCACCGTCCCAACGGCTGGCAATTACACGTTCGGCACCCAAAGCGCAGACGGTTTGCGCACCTCCATCGCCGGCACCTCCGTGCTGGATTCGTGGTCGGATGTCGGCGGCACGAAGGTATGGGGAACCGTCCGGGCGATGACTCCGTCGCCGACCGCATTCCAGACCGAGTACTACGAGGATTCCTCCACCGCTGCCGCCGAGCTGTGGGTGCGCCTGCCCAACGGAACTGAGAAGATCGTGCCGCCGGACTGGTTCTCGACTAGGGTGCAGACCCTGCCCAACGGCTGGGCGGCATCCACCCCCATCGCCGGCAGCGGCGGGTTCTACGTCTCCGCCCGCGTTAGCGAGTCGTCGGTCGTGTTGACGGATGCCACCGGTTCGGTACATACGTATACGAAGAGGGGCACCGGTGGATACACCGCACCGGTCGGCGAATTCGACGTGCTGTCGCTGGATGCCACCGGAAACGTCGTGCTCACCACCGACGACGGCACCGTGTACGCGTTCACCGCGCAGGGCACAGTCGCGAGCGTGACGAGCCCGGCCGATGCGCTCAAGCCGGCCAGCCCGATCGTGAGCTTCCGGCCGGGAACCGGCCAGGCGGACAAGATCTCGGATCCCTTGTCCGTGAACCCCGGAACGAATCCGCTCACCTACGGCAGGGAAGTCAGGTTTGCTTACTTTGGTGACACTGCTGCGTCAGTGGGCCTGGGGTTCGGGGATTCAGACATGTCGGGCACGGCCTGCCCGCAGCATTCGTCGTGGTCGGCGCCCGCGGGAATGCTCTGCCGGATTATCTACCCGAACCACGCAATTGGACAACCGGACACCACGCAGCTGTTCTATTCGGGTGACAGGCTTGCAAGAATCGTCGACCCGGGAAACGAGATTACCGATCTTGCCTACGGCACTGACGGTCGCCTGACCGAAGTGCGTGACTCGCGGACGGTCGACTGGCTGTCCGTAAATACCGAAGAGGTCTCGCCGAGTCAGTTGCAACAAACGTCAATCGCCTATGACAGCACGGG
>NZ_JANLVV010000320.1:0-6845 GCF_031364185.1 Salinibacterium sp.
TTCTCGACGAGAGCGACGGCGGCGAGCACCAGCCGCGGGCGCGCGAGCACGGGCATCGAGGGGCGCGAGCACGGGGCGCGCGGGGCGGGGCGCCGGGCCACGGCGCGCGCTCGAAACCATCGAGAACGCCACTTTTGCTGCCTAAACCCGCGCGAACCCAGCAGAAGTGGCGTTCTCGACGAGAGTGACGGCGGCGAGCACCAGCCGCGTGCTCAGGATGCCGCGGCGATCGCCTTGGCGAGATTCTTGTCGCGCGTGGCGTCGGTTTTCGCGGCCTCCCACGGGGCGACGAGGCCCTTCTGCTTCGACGGGGAGAGTGACTCGAACTTCACCAGGACGCCGGCGCTGGCGAGCGCGGCCTTCAGTTCATCCGGAATCTCAGTCACGCGGGGGGCTTCGTCAATCTCGAGTGTGACCTCAAGCTCGTCACCGCCGGTGACATTGCCCGCCGCGGCGCGATGCTCGGAACTCAGGGGGATCATAAAGGCACCCTTGTACCAGCTCACGGAGTTGCGATAGCTGTAGTCGCCGATCGAGACCACCACGGGGTAACGCCTGGCGGGCCCGAGCCGCGCCATCACGACCTCGGGAACGTTGATCCCCACGGCGTTGCTGCCCTCGCCCTGCTGCAGAACCGTAGTGAACGTGACGCTCATCGGAGTACGAGCTGGTCAGGCCGACGGGGGCGTGGTCGTTGGATTTTTCGGAGTGCGGGCCTTCGACAGAGGCGTCGTCGTGGTGGGGGTCGCGCGTGACTTTCCCGCTGCGGGCGTAACGACCGGCTTTGTGACGACCGGCTTCGTGGCGACCACCGGCTTTGTGGCGACCACCGGCTTTGCGACGACCGGCTTTGTGGTGCCTGCTTTCGTTGTGGGCGCCGTCGTGGGCGCCGCCTTCGCCGTCGCGGTCGATTTCGCGGCGGGCGCAGGCGTGACCGCGGGGGCGGGCTTCACGGTGGGCTCTTGTCGTGCCGCGGGCGCGGAGGTGGTACGCAAAACTGCGGTGGTTGCCGTTGCCGCCGTGGTGGGTGCGGTCGCCGCAGGGGCAGGGGCAGGGGCAGGGGCAGCCTTGGGCGTTGCCGCGGCGGGCCGAGCGGGCGCTGCCGCGGCGGGCCGAGCGGGCGCCGCTGCAGCGGGCGTTGCCGAAGCGGCCGGCGTGGGCGTTGCCGCGGAGCGTGACTCCGTCGTAGCGGCCGCCGCCGCAGGCGTCTTCGGTGGCGTGTTCTTATGAACGTAGATTTTTGCCGCGGTGGTGGCCACCAGGAGGAATCTGACGAGGAGGAAGATCAACCCCGCCGTCACCAGCAGCAGGAAGAAGGCAAACAAACCGCCCGCGATCGCTCCGAAAGCGTTCATGACGCCCCATCCATAACTGTTTCCGAACATGCTCAGTCCTCCAACTCGTTATCGTTCCTCGACTGCTCGACGATGGTACCGACGGCGATAGCGACGGTGGCGCCCCAACTGATCCACATCAGGACCAGGCGCCAGTCGCGCGGTCCCTTTCGGGTTGATTGCACCGTGCCCCAGCCGCCGACAATGGCGCTGAGGAGTGTCGTGTTGAAAATGAATCTGCGCACAGTGCCTCCATGGCTTTTCTTCAACGCTACCCGGTTCGGTATTCCTCTCTGGCAATTTCCTGAGAGGCTGACCGATCGGACAGGCTCTGACCGATCGGTCAGCTAGCGTGGAATTCATGTCTACTCAGGAAGAATTGCGCATCATCGCGCTCGCCGAATTCGCCTCCGCCGGCTACTCCGCGACCTCCCTGCAACGCATTGCCGAACTCGCGAGTGTGTCCAAGTCGAGTGTTTTGTACCACTTCGCATCCAAAGAGCACCTGCTTGAGGCGGCCATCGGCCCAGCCATCGACCGAATGGAGGCCGTGCTCGCACCCCTCGAAGGCACAGGCCTCGGCAACGAGCGCCGGGCGTTCCTCGAGGGCTTCGTTGACTTCCTCCTGGAATACCGTCTCGAGGTCAACATGTTCATCAACCAGGGCTCCTCCCTCGTTGATGTCCCCGTGATCGAACGGGCAAATACCGTGGTCGCGCACCTCGCCGAATTCTTTTCCAGGAATTCACAGTCCCTCGAGGAAAACATGCGTTTCGGAATCGCTCTCGGCGGTGCTGCGTACATGCTGTGCACCGCACACGCTCTTGGGCTCGACGTGACTCCGGCCACTGAGATCAGAGCCGCACTCATCACGATCATGAACGAACTGCTTGCACCCGTCAGCACCACCTGACATCCCCGCACACCCGCTCCCACCTGAGGTAATCCCATGGCAACGCTTCTCTACCGTTTAGGCCGCTTCGCGTACCGCCGCCCATGGCGCGTCATGGGCGTATGGCTGCTGCTCATCGTGGGAGTTCTCGGCGGCGGCATCGCCCTCGGCGGGCAAACCCAGGAGTCATTCGTCATCCCGGGCACGGAATCGCAAGACGCACTCGACCGGCTCACGGCCGTGTTCCCGTCGGTCGCCGGTGCGAGTGCCACGGCCGTCGTGGTCGCTCCGGCCGGGTCATCCATTACCGATGAGAAAGCCACTATCGAGAAGCTCGTGACCGCCATTTCACAGGTGGATGGGGTCGATACGGCGCTGAGCCCCTTCAGCGAATACGCGGGGAACGCGATCAGCGACGACGGCCAGATGGCTATCGTCCGGGTGCAGCTGGTGGGCTCATCGGTCGACGTCACCGAAGCGACTATCGCCGACCTGAAATCGACGGCGGACGTCGGCAAGGACGCAGGGATGCGAGTCGAGTTCGGCGGCGGGGTGTTTCAGGACAACACCGTCGGCATCACCGTGACTGAGGTGTTCGGCGTCCTTTTCGCCGGGGTGGTGCTGTTCATCACCTTCGGCTCGCTGCTGGCGGCCGGCATGCCGCTCATCAGCGCGCTGATCGGAGTCGGGATCGTCATGGGCGCGATCATCACTCTCTCCGCCTTCACGACGGTCTCGAGCTCTGCGCCCCTGCTTGCGCTCATGATCGGGCTGGCGGTCGGTATCGACTATGCCCTGTTCATCCTGTCTCGCCATCGAACACAGCTGGCGAGGGGTGAGGACCCCGAGGAGTCGGCGGCCATGGCGGTCGGCACCGCGGGAAGCGCCGTCGTCTTCGCCGGCATCACCGTGATCATCGCCCTCCTCGGCCTGCTCGTAGTCGGCATCCCCTTCCTCAGTGTCATGGGGGTCGGAGCCGCGGTGGCCGTGCTCATCGCCATCGGCATTGCCACCACACTGCTTCCGGCGTTCCTCGGCCTGGCCAAAGGCCGTCTTGCTCCGAAGACGGGATCCCGCGCCTGGAAACGCGCGAACGCGGAACCCGGCCAGCAGAAGAGCATGGGCATGCGTTGGGTGAAGGGCGTCATGAGGCGCCCGATCCTGGCCACGGTCGGCGTGGTCGCGATCCTCGGAACCCTGGGCATTCCTGCCCTCAGCCTCGACCTCAACCTGCCCGATGGCGCGTCCCAGCCCGTCGGATCCACCCAGCGACAGGCCTATGACCTCGTGAGCCAGGGGTTCGGGGCCGGCTACAACGGCCCGCTCATCGTCGCCGTCGACATCACCCAGACCACAGACATCCTGGGCGATCTCGAATCGATCGCCGACGACCTGCGCGTGCTGCCGGACGTCGACTTCGTTTCACAGGGCATTCCGGATGCGGGTCTCGACACCGCCATACTCCAGGTCACCCCGTCCAGTGCACCGGATGCGGTTGCCACCAAAGATCTCGTACAGGCGATCCGCGACCTCGCGCCCACCATCGAGAATCGGTACGGCACCCCCCTCTCGGTGACCGGTGCCACCGCGGTCGGCATCGACATCTCGAACCGACTCACCAACGCTCTCGTGCCGTTCGGGCTCATCGTGGTGGGGTTGTCGATCATCCTGCTGATGGCTGTGTTCAGGTCGGTGCTTGTGCCCATCAAGGCAGCCGTCGGCTTTCTCCTGTCGGTCGTGGCCTCCTTCGGGATCGTGGTTGCTATCTTCCAGTGGGGATGGTTCTCTGAGCTGCTGCACGTCGAAAACCCCGGGCCCATCCTGAGCTTCATGCCGATCCTGCTGATGGCCGTGTTGTTCGGGCTCGCCATGGACTACGAAGTGTTCCTGGTCTCCGGCATGCGGGAAGAGTTCGTGCATACGAGAGATGCCAGGCATGCGATCAGCACCGGATTCGCCAATGGCGCCAGGGTGGTGACCGCGGCAGCGCTCATCATGTTCTTCGTGTTTTTTGCTTTCGTGCCCGAGGGCAGCGGCACCATCAAACCGATCGCGCTCGGCTTGGCCGTCGGCATCGTGCTCGACGCGTTCCTGGTGCGCATGACACTCGTGCCAGCGTTAATGACCCTGTTTGGAAACGCCGCCTGGTGGATGCCTCGCTGGCTCGGTCGCGCGCTGCCCATGCTCGACATCGAGGGTGAACAACTGCGCGAACACCGGAACGCCCTCGAGTGGGCCTCCGGCACGACTGCGGTGCTCAGCACCGAGGCGCTCATGGCCGGCTCGCGCGAACACTCGGTGGGCCCCATCACCATCTCCGTCGCGCAGGGTTCGGTGGTGATGGCCAGCGGCGACGTCACCGATCGACGGCTTCTTGCCGCGACGCTGTCAGGGCGGCTCGAACCGATGTCGGGGCGGGCACAGGTGGGCGGGCATCCACTGCCATCAGAGGCCGCCGCGGTGCGCTCGATTGTCGCGCTCGCCGATATCGGCGGCAGCCAGCGCGCCGAAACCAGTGTCACGGTCGGGGAGTTGCTGGCCGAACGCCTCGACATGACGCAGCCGTGGTTCCGCGCGTTCACGCTTCGTAGCCAGGCCCAGCGCTGGCTCGACCGGATTAACGCCGTCCTGGGGGATGACCGCGTCATCGTGAAGCCGGGCAGCACACTGATCGGGCTGCCGCAGCTCGAACGTGCCGTCGCGCTCGCCGCCGTCGCGATCTCTGAGCGGCCCTCAGTCGTGATGCTGGATCAGCTTGACGCCTTCGCAGACCCGCGCGACGAGGCGGCGTTCGTCACCGCCGTCTGCTCGCTTGCCGCCTCAACCACGACCATCGTCATCGGGATGCCGATGTCGGCACGGTTCGCGGGCTCGGGCGCAACGGGTGGGCGTCAGCGCCTCGACATCGACCTCTCCTCTCGCGGGTCGCTACCCGCACCTCCACCCTTCGTCCAGCAGCAGCTCCGCACGGAAGGAGTCGTCCGATGACGACCACTACAGTTCTACGCCGGATCGGATTCGCCGCAGTCGCGCTCGTCCCCCTGGCGTTCGCCGGACTCTTCGTTGGGGCCACCAGCCAGGGCAATAAGGCGCTCGACAATATCCCCGTTGCCATCGTCAACAACGACACCCTTCAGAAGTCGACAGCAGCAGACGGAACAGAGCAGCCCGTGTTTGCGGGTCGCCTACTGGTGAGCGAACTGACGGGCGCAGAGGGATTCGACTGGACCATCACCAACGGGAAGGATGCCGCGGCCGCCCTCGACGCTGGCGAGGTGTATGCCGTCCTGACGGTGCCGTCCAACTTCTCGACATCGCTGCTGTCACTCTCCAGTGACGCGCCGCAGCAGGCGGACATCTCGATCCGCACCGATGACTCTCACGGCTACCTGACGGGCTCGGTCGCGCAGGTCGTGGGTCAGACGATGACCGATACCTTTGGCAAGACCATCACCGCCCAGTACATCGGCGGCATTTATGCCAGCATCGGTGACCTCGGTGCCTCGCTTTCCACTGCGGCAGACGGTGCCACGCAACTCTCCAGCGGCGCCAGTTCGCTGTCGACCGGCCTCGGGCAGTACACCGCAGGCGTGGGCTCGCTCGCCAGCGGTCTGGGCGAACTGAGTGACGGGGCATCCGGGCTCAATAAACTCAGCGACGGCATCGGCACCTATACGGGCGGGGTCTCGCAGCTTTCGGCAGCTCTATCGCAGCTCACGCCCGCGATTGAAGCGAACCCCACCGTCGACCCGGCGATCTCCGGCGGACTGCGGGCCATCACAAACCAACTTGCTGGTGCCGCAGCCGGTGGGGCTACGCTGAGTTCAGAGGCAGCTTCTGGCATAGATGGCGTTCGATACGGTATCTCCCAAAGCGCCGAAGGGGCGGCGCAGCTGAGCGTCGGCGGGCCTGCGCTGGTCAGCGGTGCGAGCGGGCTCGCCACCGGCGCGACCAGCCTGGCGACGGGGTTGCAGTCTGGTGCGGATCAGGTGCCGGCGACGGATCCGGAGGCCGCGGCATCCTCGGCAAAGATCGCCGCAAACCCGGTAACACTGTCAGTATCGACGGCGAATATGGTGTCAGACCTCGGGCAGGCGGTGGCTACCTTCGCGATTCCCTTAGGGCTGTGGGTGGGAGCACTCGCCGTGTTCCTGGTGCTGCGACCGGTCACTCGGCGCGCGTTGGCCTCGACCGCGCGCAGCGGTCGACTCGTGTCGGGTGCCCTGGGTCGCGCGGGGATCATCACGGGCGCCCAGGCGATTCTTCTCGTCGCGCTGCTGCACGGCGTGCTTGGCGTCGGCTGGAACGTGTTGCCCGCGACGTTGGGATTCTCACTCCTCACAGCGCTCGCCTTCACCGCGTTCCACCTCCTGCTCACCGTCAGTTTCGGTCGGGGCGGGCTCGTGGTTTCCCTGTTCCTGCTGGCCATCCAGCTCACCTCCACCGGCGGTATCTACCCGATCCAGCTGCTATCGGCGCCCTACCAGGCCGTCAGCCCGCTTCTGCCCCTGACCTACGCGGTCGACGGCATGCAGGGCATCATCACGGGAGGCAACCCTGGGTCGGTCATCATGTCGGTCGCGATGCTGCTCGTATTCGGTGCAGGCAGCGCGCTGCTC
>NZ_JANLVV010000330.1:0-2263 GCF_031364185.1 Salinibacterium sp.
GCTGTTACACGCGCTCGATCAGCTGGATGAGCAACCGGGCATCCTCGTCTTCATTCAGGCCACGTCGCCTTTCATCGACCCGGCTGACCTGGACTCGGCGGTATCCCGCGTGCTCAGCGGTGAGGCTGACGTCGTGTTCGCTGCCCGCGAGACGCACGCCTTTCTGTGGCGCCGATCGGCGGAGGGCGCGGTCGGCGTCAATCACGATGCATCCATTCGACTGCGCCGACAGGATGCCGAGCCGCAGTTTCAGGAAACTGGCGCGTTCTATGTCATGCGCGTCCCCGGCTTCCGCGAGGCCGGGTTTCGCTTCTTCGGTCGCGTCGACCTGGCCGTCGTTCCCGATCTCACGTCCCTGGAGATCGACACGCTCGACGACCTGACGCTGGCACGGGCGATTGCGCCGCTGGTGGCGCTGCCTGAACCCATCGATGTCGATGCCGTTGTCACCGACTTCGACGGCGTTCACACCAACGATCGCGTTCATGTCGGAGCGGACGGCACCGAGTTCGTGACCGCCAGCCGCTCCGACGGCATGGGGGTCGAATTGCTGAGGCGCGTGGGCATGCCCATCCTGATCATCTCGACCGAGACCAACCCCGTCGTGACGGTGCGCGCCCGCAAACTCAAAGTGGAAGTGCGGCAGGCCGTGAACGAGAAGGCCTCGGTGCTGTCGGGCTGGGCGGTCGAGCACAACCTGAATCTCGCCCGCGTTGCCTACGTCGGAAACGACATCAACGACCTGGCATGCATGGCCCTGGTCGGCTGGCCGATCGCGGTCGTGGATGCCCACCCCGAGGTCATCGCGGCAGCACGCGTGGTGCTGTCGAAACGAGGTGGCGACGGGGCCATCCGTGAACTTGCCGAACGCATACTCGTGCGCTCTGACCCACTCGACCCAACCCTGGAGGAATTATGGTCGCAATCGGCTCCCACTTCGTAGGTCAGGCGCACCCGGTGTATGTCATCGGGGAGATCGGCCTGAATCACAACGGTGACGTTGACATCGCCAAGCGGCTTATCGACGTGGCGGCCGATGCCGGCGCGCAGGCCGTCAAATTCCAGAAGCGCACGCCCGAAATCTCCACTCCCGACCACATGAAGAACACGCCCCGCGAGACGCCATGGGGCACGATGACCTACCTCGAGTACCGCTACCGGGTCGAGTTCGACCGGGAGCAGTACATCGAAATCGGCGACTACGCGACCGTCAACGGGCTGGACTGGTTCGCCTCCCCCTGGGATGAGCCCTCGGTCGCGTTCCTCGAAGATCTCAACGTGGTTGCTCACAAAGTGGCGTCGGCCTCGCTGACCGATTCGAGCATGCTGCGCGCGCTCGCCGACACGGGGAAGCCCGTCATACTCTCGACCGGGATGTCAACGATCGAACAGATCGACACCGCCGTCGAGCTGTTCGATGCCGACAACCTGGTCATCCTGCACGCCACCTCGACCTACCCGCTGCCGCCCGAAGAGGCCAACCTCAGGATGATCGACACCCTGTCACAGCGGTACACGGGGGTTCCCGTGGGCTACTCGGGGCACGAACGCGGACTCCAGGTCTCGCTGGCGGCGGTGGCGCTGGGTGCGGTCGTGGTGGAGCGACACATCACCCTCGATCGGACGATGTGGGGCTCAGACCACGCGGCATCGCTGGAACCCGGCGGATTCGAGCACCTGGTGCGCGACATCCGGATCATCTCCGAAGCTCTCGGCGACGGGGTCAAGCGTGTGTTCCCGGGCGAACTCGCGCCGATGGCCAAGCTTCGCCGAGTCGTGGCGTGAAAGTACTCGGCATAGCCGATTCAGATTCGTATACGAAGTGGGGAGCGTCGATACTTTCCCGCATGCCCGCCGAATGGCACCGCAGCCTCACCATCATCCGCACGCCGGCGCTGCCGAGTGACGCACAGCTGACAGCCGTTCTCGAAGGCACGGCGTTTGGTGTGGATGACACGCCCAAAGTCGATCTGAATGACCTCGCCGCGCTGATCGGGCGTGAGCGACCCGACGTGATTCTGCTGTCGGTGCGAGGCCCCGTGGTGAGAGTACTCGTGAGGATGATCGCCGCCTCCGCCGCACAACGACCCTTCATCGTCAGCGGTCTGCCGGGCATCTCGATCCCGGCGACGCTGCTCGCGCTGTACTACCGCTCGCAGGTCGACCTGCTCATCCTGCACAGCAAGCGTGAGATCGCCGCGTTCCGTTCGCTCGCGGAGCACTGGGGGATCGAGCAGGATTTCGGGCTCGCCACCCTGCCCTT
>NZ_JANLVV010000334.1:0-7533 GCF_031364185.1 Salinibacterium sp.
GCCTCCCAGTGCGGCTTCGGCCTGTGATGCCTCCCGCGCGCGCTTCACGGTCAGTGACAGCAACATGCAGGAGGTGAGGATGAGCTGGCGGTCGGCTCTTCGCAGGTCACGCCCCGCAGCCACCGCGAGAAAGCCCACGGTATGTTGGCCGATCGTGATCGAATGTTCGATGACGTTCATGCCGTCCACGGGGAACGTGGCTGCCGAATATGTTCCGACCAGGTTGAATCTGGCCGACTCCGCCCGAAGTTGCGGCACGACATCTGCCGCGGTCGACGGCCAGATCGTTTCGGCTGCACCGTCTGCGGGAAGGTAAGCCGCCCATCCGCCGAGTCCTTGGGCGAGCGTGCTGATGATGGCCTGCGTGGCGTTGTCCCGGGTGGCGGCGCGTGCCAGCGCGGTCTGGAGATCGAGGCGCGAGGTCAGGTCGGCCTGCTCCGATTTACCCACCAGTGTCCAGAAAGCGCGCGAAATGTGTAGGAACGGCACCGCCTCGGGCACCAGCAGCAGGTCGAGATTCGCGTCGACGCACGCCGCGACGAGAGCGGGATCAACGCGATCCGTCCCGGCACCGAGCCCCAGTGCGAGTGCCGCGATTCCCTTCTGCGCCAGCCGGTTGACGTAGTCCCGGGTGGCGGCATTACCCCCGCCCAGCGGAATGCCCGTCGTGAGCAGCAACTCCCCGCCCTCAAGATAGGGCGTGGGGTCCGCGAGTTCGGAGATGTGCACGCCGGTGAGGGGTTGTCGCCCGATGGGGCCGGGCGCCGCCGGGCGAAGGTCGGCACCAAGGCGATCGCACAGCTGCTCCAGCGTGACCAATGGCGAACTCCTCCGACGTCTGGTCAGTCTATCCAAATCCACTTCACAACTGGATGAATCATCTAAAGACGGGGATGATCCTTCTGATTACATTGGCATCATGGCCTCACATCTCGCCCCACTTCTCCAGTCCCGGCACATTGCGCATCCCTTGCCGGGGCCGCGGTCTCGTGAGCTGCAGGAGATTCGCAACCGCGAGGTCACCTCGGCCTTCGGCAGTGCGCTCCCGGTCTTCATCGACCGGGCCGAGGGGGGCATCCTCCAGGATGTCGACGGCAACCGGATCATCGATTTCGCTTCGGGGATCGCGGTCACCAGCGTTGGGGCGAGCAACCCGTTCGTGCAGGCCCGGGTGGCCGCTCAGCTGGAACAGTTCACCCACACCTGCTTCATGGTCACGGAGTACGAGGGATTCACCGAGGTCTGCCGCTGGCTGAACGCCCACACGCCGGGCACCTTCGATAAGCGAACCGCACTGTTCTCCACGGGCGCGGAAGCCGTCGAGAACGCCATCAAGATCGCCAGGGCCGCCACCGGTCGGCCCAATGTTCTCGTCTTCGACGAGGCCTACCACGGCCGTTAGCTGCTTACGATGGCGATGACGGCGAAGGTGAACCCCTACAAACTTGGCTTCGGTCCGTTCCCCGAGCAGATCTTCCGGGCACCCAATGCCGCACCGTTGCGCTGGCCGAGCGGCGCCGAGAACGCCTCTGCGGAGGCTCTTGCGGCGGTCGAGACGATTTTGGCCGCGAACGGCCCGGAGACGTTTGCCGCCATGGTCATCGAGCCCATCCAGGGCGAGGGTGGCTTCCTCGTGCCGGCCCCGGGCTTCCTCGCGGGGCTGCGGGCGATAGCGGATGCGCACGGCATCGTTTTCGTGATGGATGAGGTGCAGGCCGGCATGGGTCGCACCGGCACCCTGTTCGCGAGCGAACACGAGGGCGTTGCCGCAGACCTGATCGTCACCGCCAAAGCCCTCGGCGGTGGGCTGCCACTCGCCGCCGTCACCGGCCGCACCGAACTGATGAACGCGGTGCACACCGGAGGCCTCGGTGGTACCTACGCGGGCAATCCGCTGGCCTGCGCCGCCGCGCTGGGCGTGTTTGAGGCTCTCGAAGACGGAACGCTGCTTGCTCATGCCACCACCATCGAGAGTGTCGTCCGTGCTCGGCTGGAGCCCCTGCTCGATTCTGTCGACGTCGTAGCGGAGCTGCGCGGGCGCGGTGCGATGCTGGCAATCGAGTTCGCCGACCCCGTCACGCTCGCGCCGCGAGCGGACGTAGCTAAAGCCGTCGCGGCCGCCTGTCATGCCGCCGGAGTGCTGATCCTGGTCTGCGGAACATTTGGCAACGTGATCCGGTTGCTGCCACCCCTCGTCATCGGGGTCGAGTTGCTGGAAGACGGCCTCGGAGTGCTCACGGCTGCCATCGAGCAGCAGGCGGCCGAGGCATCCCGCCCCCTTCAGAATGTTGTCATGGCATGACGCGCCACGGCGCCGACATCGCGACTGGTACCGTGCTGGAGATGTCTACAAAAGGAACGCCGACGTCTGACGCCTCCGACCTGATCGACGTCGACTCACTGCTCACCGATACCGAACTCGAGTTGCGCAGCACGGTGCGCGCCTTCGTCGATGCGGAGATCAAGCCGCACATTGCCGGTTGGTACGACGCGGCGGAGTTCCCGACCAGCATCATCCCGCGCCTGGCCGAGCTCGGGCTTCTCGGAATGCACCTCACCGGGTATGGCTGCCCCGGTCGAAGCGCCGTGGAGTACGGCATCGCCGCCCTCGAACTCGAGGCGGGGGATTCGGGGCTGCGCACCTTTGTCAGCGTGCAGGGCTCTCTTGCGATGACGGCCATACATAAACACGGTTCCGAGGAACAGAAGAATGAATGGCTGCCGCGAATGGCAGCAGGCGAGGCAATTGGATGCTTCGGGCTCACCGAACCGACCGCCGGGTCCGACCCCGCGAGCATGACCACCTTCGCCCGACGTGACGGGGACGACTGGGTGATCAGCGGCACCAAACGGTGGATCGGGCTGGCCTCCATCGCCGACATCGCGATCATCTGGGCGATGACCGACGACGGCATCCGGGGCTTCATCGTGCCGACCGGCACCCCCGGGTTCACGGCCGCGGTCATCCCGCAGAAGCTGTCGATGCGCGCGTCGATCCAGTGCGAGATCGAGCTCGCGGAGGTGAGGCTGCCCGCCTCGGCCATGCTGCCGAAGGCGAAGGGTCTTCGCGGTCCCTTCGAGTGCCTCAACGAGGCCCGTTACGGCATCATTTGGGGGGCGATGGGCGCGGCCCGCGACAGTTACCTCGCCGCGCTCGACTACTCCCGTGAGCGCCTGCAGTTCGGAAAGCCCCTGGCCGGCTACCAGCTGACGCAGGAGAAGCTGGTGAACATGGCGCTGGAGATCAACAAGGGCACCCTGCTGGCGCTACAACTCGGTCGTCTCAAAGACGCCGGCAAACTTCAGCCGCACCAGATCTCGATCGGAAAGCTGAACAACTGCCGCGAGGCGATCACCATCGCGCGCGAGGCCCGCGCCCTGCTCGGTGGCAACGGCATCACGCTCGACTATTCGCCGCTGCGCCACGCCAACAATCTGGAAAGCGTGCGCACCTACGAGGGAACCGACGAGGTGCACACCCTGGTGATCGGCAATCACATCACGGGGATCTCCGCGTTCCGGTGACGGTGTTCCGAGGGCGCTAGAGACCTTAGGCTAACCCATCCTCCGGCCGAGCGTGCCGAAATCGCGCCTATCGGAAACCTCGATCGGGCCGATCCGCGTTGACCCCCAGTTAATGATGTGCGTTCTCGATTGACTGCTGTCTGAGAGATCTCTGCCCGGCACCCAAGTTCTGTATTCCCTTTTCGTGGCCACCATTTATGGTGGCAATTAGGTGAGCGTCGAGTGCAGACAAGCATCTCATTCCGCATGAGGATGCTCTGTATGCGATCAGTCATGCGGCCGGTCAGGCGCAGCTTGACGGTCGCGCTGGTGGGGTCACGATCGTGTACGTGGGTCATCCGCACGGGCAAACTGATCGGTATGTCGAAGTGATCGCGGCTGTAGTGCCGCCCCGTGATCTCGCGATCTTTTACGTAATGGAACTCAGTGACGTATACCGACATCCTGTAAATAGGGAGAGTGGATTGAAATGAATGATTATGACGAGCTTGCCAGGCGAGCAGAGCGAGGCGAACTTCCTGCAATCCCTGACACCGTGCTGGTTGGCGCCGCAGCGGCCGCGTCAGGCCGGCAGATGTTGCTCGACGCTACAGGCGCGAACAACATTGTCGAGGCCACACAAATCGCATTCGGTCGGCCGAGGTTATCCGATGCGGGGCACGGGCCATCACCGGTGTGGAAGGTCCGGGCGACAGAGAATCTCGACGCAGAAGTAACCCAAATCGCTAGCCAGCGAGGGGTAACAAAGTCTCGCGTGATCCGTGAAGCAGTCGAAGAGTACCTGCGCGTGCACGCGTAAGCTTCACATCGGGCCTGGAGCAAGGGGGACAAAGTCACGTCGGCGGGGGAGCTATCTCAGTCGTCGTCGACCGCTTGGGCTCTGTCGTCGCCCGTGAACCACAGCAGTGCCATGTTGTGAGGTAACGGCCCGTCGCTGAGCAGAGGTCGCGGATTTACGCCGTGCTCTATTGCACGGCGCACAGTGTGGCCGCGCGCCGCTGCCGCGCGATGCCCTGGCTCCCAAACGACCCCACTGAGGTTCTCGCGGTTGCTTCGATTGCCAGCAGCGATCTCTACTCGGATCTTGGCGGCTGCCCGATCGAATTCCTCACGGAACTCGCTTTCGTTATCGTAAGCAGCCACAATGACGTTGCGCCGCTCCCGCCGATCTGGGTCATATTGGTAGTGGTGGATGACCCATCTCCAGATGGTGTCATCGTCATGATTGACCTTTGCCACCGAATAATCGTCTCACCAGAGAGTCCAACCGGTCTATAGCAGGCGCAGACCGCTGTGACTTTTGCGGACGAGGCACACCTGGAGCGCTTTTCCTATCTGTCGCCGGCCCATTCGATTATCAGACTTAAACCGTCCGCGAAGCTTGGCTCGTGCGGGCGGTTGAGGAAGGCATGGAAGGTCTCGGGAAGTAGGTGGTAGTCCGTTGCGATCCCGGCAGCTGAGAGCTCCAGGGCGAACTGACCGCCAGACGCTCGCATCGAGTCACGGTCAGCGTCGATCATGAGCGTCGGGGGGAAGACGCGCAGGGAGTGGCCACCGGGAAATGCGTGCGCTTCCGACATGGCGGTTTGCGTGCCCGCATAGTGCAGGTTCGTCAGGTTGAGCAGCATCGGCGAGTGGATGAAGCGGCGCTTGCCGCGCAGCCGACGGCGCAAACGGCGCTCCCGTTTCGGTAGCGCCGCGTGGAACAGTCCGTATGCGAAAACGACGCCCGCGAGAGGGGCGGCCGCGTCGTCTGCCAGTCGAAGCACTGCGCCCGCTGATAGACACGCACCGGCGCTTGCTCCGCCCAGAATCACCCCGTTAGGCGTCTCACGTTGAACCGCCCGCACCACCGCGACGACATCGTCCACCGGGACTGGATAGTGGATCGCCGGGCTCCTAGCAAACCCAGACGGAGACCGACGGAGTCTTGAGATGCTCGCGAGCCGATAGGCGACAGTAACGACGTGAAATCCCGCCGCGGCCAACGTTAGAGCGACGTCATGCGACTCTGGCTGGTCGAGATTGCCCTTGAAGAACCCGCCGCCATGTATCCACACGATCGGCGCGGACCTGACCGGAGTCGTGCCCGGGGGTGGAGAATACCGTCGGATGGGTATGGGGCCGTGAGGCCCCTGGATCGTGCTGTCGATCGAGTTGCCTTGTTTCAAGAACTAAGCTCCTCCGGAATAATGGCGCAACTGCTGGACGCTGCCAGCTTCGCGGAGACCCACTTCATGCCAGCGCCGAGATGGCGGCTTTTAGATCCCCCACGGCACGCATCGATATCATCACTGCCGCATTTGACCCCACGATAGCTGGCCCCAACAGCAACGGAGTAGGGTTCCTCATCCGTGCACGCTAGCGCGGTGCCGCACTTACCGTCACTGCTCAAGTGAACGAACGGCGACCTGCTGCGATCCGCTAGGCGTGCTTGGCCGACAGCCGCGCACGCACGACGTCGACACTCACTACGGCGGACGGATCAGCCGCGAGGGCGTCATAGGCGCTGACAACTTTGCTCCCACTCGCGTATGCGCCTGAGCTCACTCGCTGGCGTAAGGCGTCGGCCATCTCGTTCGGAAGGGTGATCCTCACCTGCCGTGTCGCACGCACGGTCACCATCTTTCAAGTAGGACGAAGTCCTACCCAAGACAAGCAGGCTTCGGGAGTGAAATCAGCGGCGAGTTCCAACCGGCTTCCCCTCCAGGAAGAGCCAATCCGTCAGCCCAGGGCCTGTAACGGGAACGATTGTGAAACGCTTGGCGATGAGCCAACTGTCAGCGCTTCGCCTGACGGTCGGGTGCCAGTTCGTGGTTGGCTCGCTCGCGGAACTTTTTGGGCACCGACCAGACTGATTCGGGTACTGTGCAGTCCCGTCGGGCGACGGGTTTACCGCCGTTTGCCGCCGATACCGGGCACTGATGTGATCTGTCTCATCCATGCGGCGACCTGACCTCCGTCGAGGTCGCTGAGGGTTCTTAGTTCCACGCCGCGTGTCGCTTTGCCCATCCCAACCGGGGTCACGGGTGGTACCGGATCGAGCAGCGTCACTCCGTTGATGAACATCAGCTTGACGTGTTCAGCGAAGCCGCCGCAGCTGAAGCACCACCCTTCGTCCACGCCGTAATACGCCATGCCCCACTTGACAGCTCTCTGAAGGTTGGGCAGCGTCTTGGCGGCCAGCGCGTCCACCGCCTCGGCGACGCCGCGCTGCGGCTGTGGAAGGCTCGCGATGTAGGCAAGGGCCGGCTCGTCTCCGACAGCCGCCTTCGCAGGGCTTGCCCTGCCGGTCATGCCCTCCGGCAACAATATGGATGCCGCAACTTCGCCCGCTCGGGTTGAAAGGCTCGGGATCGGCACGTCATTCGTGTCGTTCGGTTTGCTGGTCATCTGAAATCCTGCCCCGGTCTGGCCTGAAGACATTGGCCCACCCTCTCCGTCCTGGTGCTACGTCACAATGAAAGCACTGGCGCGCACGCTACCATCCGGCCAAGCTCGCTCATGCCGGATACTCCGGTCGTTGGCGCGCTCGGTAGGGTGCTCCGATTCCCCTAATGCTAGGGGGCCGTCGCAACGGGTTTCAGGGGTGCCACCGCGATACCCTGCTCGGCGTGGACGGTCGCGATCTTCACGGAGTCGATGGCCAGACCAGCGCTTGGTGTTGACGACAGGATGTCATTTACACCTGCGTCTCGGCTACGGGCACTCGCCAGTCATGGCTCGCTCGTCATGAAACCCTAGTTAAGGTTGACCTGCTTCACTCGAAGGTTCCGACCAACCGACCCTCCCGGCAGGATGACCCGTTGCCAGCGCTCCTCCTAGGGCGGGAGTACAGGTTGCCCAGTCTCAATGGAAACGCACATCAAGGGCCGAGGATAGGCTGAGCCCTGCAGCGTCGAGTGATGCTGCCGCTCGTTCGCAGGAGGGGCATGCGCGACCTGACATTCGACGAGTTCAGTGTCGCTTGGTCGACCTATTGGGGTCGTCGCGAGATTGGCATTGTCG
>NZ_JANLVV010000372.1:0-8929 GCF_031364185.1 Salinibacterium sp.
CGTTCACGGCCTGGTAGTCGGCACGGTACTTCATCGACAGCGGCCAATAGTGCGGCGGGGTCCAGAGGAACACGATTCCGAACAGGATGAGCGGTGCCCAGCTGAGTTCGCCGGTAACGGCAGCCCAGCCGATCAGCACGGGCATGCAACCGGCGGCGCCACCCCAGACGATGTTCTGGGGGGTGCGGCGCTTGAGCACCAGCGTGTAAATGAGCACGTAGAAGAGGATCGCGGCCAATGATAGGGCCGCGGCAAGCCAGTTGATGAGCAGACCGAGCCACAACACTGACGCCATACCTGAAATCCAGGCGAACGCGAGCGCCTCGCGATCATCGAGCTCACCGGTGACGAGAGGTCGTTTCTTGGTCCTGTCCATCACGCGGTCGATATCGCGGTCGATGTAGCAGTTGAAGGCATTGGCCGAGCTAGCACTGAGGATGCCGCCCACGAGGGTACCGAGCACGAGCCAGAGGTTCGGGATCCCGCCTGCGGCGAGCACCATCACCGGCGCTGTCGTGACGAGCAACAACTCGATCACCCGAGGCTTTGTCAACGCGACGTACGCTCGTGCCTTGCGGAGGATGCCGATGCGCTCCTTGGCGGGGCGGTTCGTGATCGCGACATCCATATACCTAATTCTAATCGACGTTTGCACGGCACTTGACTGCTCCATCGGGAGCGATGACGGCGGGGATCCGCCGGAGCATCTGGCCTTCCCTATACTGGAAAAGCCTGCCCCCCGCCGCATCACTCCGAGCGACCACTCCTCCGTGGTTTCCCGTGGCGGAGACACTGTCGTCCTCAGCAGATCCACCAAGACCGCGTTCCGGGCGACACGCTCGGTTCGCCACTCCAAGAAGGGTGCACAACCTCGTGGCAGCTCTCCCGTGGGACCCGATTGACAATAAGGCCGTAGACACTGCCAGGATTCTTGCGGCCGATGCCGTGGAGAAGGTCGGAAATGGCCACCCAGGCACCGCAATGAGCCTCGCCCCCGTGGCCTATCTTCTGTTTCAGAAGGTCATGCGTCGTGACCCGCACGATAATGAGTGGATCGGGCGTGACCGCTTCATCCTCTCGGTTGGTCACAGTTCACTGACGCAGTACGTGCAGCTCTACTTCGGTGGATACGGCCTCGAGCTCGATGACCTGAAGGCACTTCGCACCTGGGGTTCGAAAACACCGGGACATCCGGAATACGGTCACACCGATGGCGTGGAAATCACCACGGGCCCACTGGGCCAGGGAGTGGCATCGGCCGTCGGTTTCGCCTACGCCAGCAGGTTTGAGCGCGGGCTTTTCGACCCGGATGCAGACCCGGGCTCCAGCCCGTTCGACCATTTTGTGTACTTCATCGCCGGCGACGGCGACCTGCAGGAAGGCGTATCCAGCGAGGCATCGTCCCTGGCCGGGCACCAGCAGCTGGGAAACCTGATCGGCATCTATGACTCGAACCAGATCTCGATCGAGGATGACACCAATATTGCCTTCACGGAGGACGTGAAAGCACGCTACGAGGCGTACCACTGGCATGTCCAGGTGGTCGACTGGAAGAAGACCGGCGTCTACGACGAAGATGTCACCGAGTTGAACGCCGCCATAGCGGCCGCGCAGGGGGTAACCGACAAGCCGTCACTGATCATCCTCAGGACCATCATCGGCTGGCCGAGTCCGAAGAAGCAGAACTCGGGCAAGATTCATGGATCGGCGCTGGGGAGCGAGGAGCTCGCCGCGGTCAAGGAGGTGCTCGGTTTCGACCCGGAGCAATCGTTCCAGGTGTCGCCCGAGGTTATTGAACACACTCGCAAGGCCGTCGAGCGGGGCAGGTCGGCCCACGCCGAATGGAATGTGCAATTCGAGGCCTGGGCTACTGCCAACCCCGCAAAGAAGATATTGCTCGACCGTGTCTTGTCCGGCGCACTGCCCGATGGCGTCGACGACGCACTTCCGGCCTTCGAAGCTGGCAAAGATATCTCGACTCGGGCTGCAAGCGGCATGGTGCTCAACGCTCTCGGTGCAGTCATACCGGAACTCTGGGGAGGCTCCGCCGACCTCGCAGAATCGAACAACACTACGATCCAGGGCGCAGCGTCGTTCATCCCGAGTGAACATTCGACACATGAGTGGACAGGGAACCCTTACGGTCGCACCCTGCACTTCGGCATTCGTGAGCACGCCATGGGCGCCATACTCAACGGAATCGTGCTTCACGGCAACACTCGCCCCTACGGTGGCACCTTCCTCATCTTCAGCGATTACATGCGTCCGGCCGTTCGACTGGCTGCTCTGATGAAGGCGCCATCGATCTTCGTGTGGACTCACGATTCAGTCGCCCTCGGCGAGGATGGCCCGACTCACCAGCCGATCGAGCAGCTCGCATCGCTTCGCGCGATTCCGGGCATGGACGTAGTTCGCCCCGGCGATGCGAACGAGACCGCCTGGGCGTGGAAGACGATTCTCGAGCGTCGCAACGGTCCGGCCGGTCTCGCCCTGACCCGACAGAACATCCCGGTGTTCGAACGTGGCGACGACAAGGCCAGCGGCGAGGTATTTGCCTCGGCAAGGCATGTTGCGAGGGGAGCATACGTGCTGGTCGACGCTCCACAGGGAACTCCGGACGTCATCCTGATGGCGACCGGCTCCGAAGTGCAGATTGCTGTCGAGGCTCGTAACGTGCTGAAGGGCGAGGGAATCAATGCCCGGGTCGTGTCAGTTCCCAGCCTCGAATGGTTCGAGGAACAGGATGCAGAGTATCGCGAGTCCGTCTTTCCCGCCGCGGTGCGGGCGCGGGTGTCGATCGAGGCCGGCATTGCGCTGACGTGGCGTGGATATGTCGGGGATGCGGGCCGGAGCGTCTCCATCGAACACTTCGGCGCGTCAGCCGACTATAAGACCCTGTTCCGTGAGTTCGGGATCACCACCGAGGCGGCCGTAGCCGCAGCCAGGGAATCGATAGCGGCCGTCGTGCCTCCTACCACTAGTCCGAAGGCATAAGGAAAGAGCATCATGAGCACCACAACTGCCACCGCAAACCTCTCCGCAGCAGGAGTCAGCATCTGGCTCGATGACCTCTCGCGTGAACGCATCAGGTCGGGCGGGCTGCAGAAGCTGATCTCCGAGCGAAATGTCGTCGGTGTGACGACGAATCCGACGATCTTCGCGACTGCGCTCGCCAAGGGCGAGGCGTACGACGCCCAAGTGGCAGAGTTGGCCGCCGCCGGCAAGACGGTGACCGAGGCCGTCTTCGAGATCACGACGGATGATGTCGCAGCCGCGAGTGACATCTTCCGTCCCGTCTATGACGCCTCAGGTGGCCAGGATGGTCGGGTCTCCATCGAGGTCGAGCCGGGATTGGCTCACGATGCGGCCGGCACGATCCAGCAGGCTCAGGAGTTGTGGGCCAAGGTAGGCCGCCCCAATGCGATGATCAAGATTCCGGCCACCGTCGAGGGCCTCGAGGCAATCACCGCGACGATCGGTGCGGGAATCAGCGTCAACGTCACTCTGATCTTTAGCCTTTCACGGCACCGCGAGGTGATCAACGCCTACCTCACCGGCCTCGAGCAGGCGAGAGCAGCCGGTCACGACCTGTCGGCAATTCACTCTGTCGCGTCATTCTTTGTCTCACGTGTCGACACTGAGATCGATAAAAGACTCGATGCGCTGGGCACCGCAGATGCAACAGCGTTGAAAAGCAAGGCGGGAATTGCCAACGCGCGGCTCGCTTACCAGGTATACGAGCAAGAGTTTGCCTCAGAGCGATCGGCAGTGTTGCTGGCGGCAGGGGCCAATAAGCAGCGACCCCTCTGGGCGTCAACCGGCGTCAAAGATCCGAGCCTCCCGGACACCCTTTACGTCACGGAACTGGCCGTCCGCGAGACCGTGAACACCATGCCGGAGAAAACCCTCGACGCGACCTTTGACCACGGCATCATCACTGGCGACAACGTGACACAAAACTACACAGCGGCGAACATTACTCTCGATGCTCTGGCCGCCCTCGGAATCTCCTACGACGAGGTGACCGCGCTCCTCGAGAAGGAGGGCGTAGAGAAATTCATCGTGTCGTGGAATGAGCTGCTTGACACTGTCGCAGCGGCCCTGGAGAGTGCCAAATGAGCGTCAGGATCGCGGTGTCGGGTGCAGCAGCCGAGGCGGTAGAGCGCCTCGTCCCCCAGCTGATCAACGACCTTGTGGCAAGCCGACTCACTGGCGGCGACGCCTCACTCTGGGGCTCTGATGCCGAAGAGGAGTCGGGCAAACGCCTCGGCTGGGTTGAGGCGGTTGCCGTATCCCGCCCCATGATCGATGACATTTACGAGCTGCGTGACACTCTGCGGGCATCCGGGGTGAATCACATCGTTCTTGGTGGCATGGGCGGTTCGTCACTGGCCCCCGAAGTCATCGCAGGAACATACCGGGTCGAACTCACGGTGTTGGATTCGACCGACCCCGGACAGGTGCTGGCGGCTCTGGGTAATCGGCTCGCGACCACAGCCGTCGTCATCTCATCGAAGTCTGGTTCTACTCTTGAAACCGACAGCCAGAAGCGCATCTATGAGCAGTATTTCGCTGAGGCAGGCATCGATCCGCTCGAGCGCATCATCGTTGTTACTGACCCCGGGTCGCCGCTCGACGTTGCCGCACGCGCCGCCGGCTACCGCGTCTTCAACGCAGACCCCACTGTGGGCGGTCGATACTCCGCCCTTACTGCCTTCGGTCTTGTACCTTCCGGTCTCGCCGGCGTCGACCTGGCCGAGCTTCTCGATGAGGCCGAGGCCGTCATGCTCGAACTGTCCGTCGACCACCGGGACAATCCAGGACTTATCCTCGCGGCCGCCATCGCGGGCACGAGGCCACTGAAAGACAAGCTGGGCATCGTTTCAGACGGCACACACATTCGTGGTTTTGGCGATTGGGCCGAACAGCTCATTGCCGAGTCGACGGGAAAGCTGGGCAAGGGGATTCTCCCGGTCGTGCTCGCCCCCGATTCTCCCGAACTCAGCGAGAACCTGGCAGACCTGCAGGTGGTGCGCCTTGTCGGCCACTGGGATGACACAAAGCAGGTCGCGGAGGGCGAGATCGAAATCGCCGGCAGCCTCGGAGCTCAGATTCTGGTCTGGGAGTACGCCACGGCGATTGCCGGACGCATCCTGGGGATCAATCCCTTCGATCAGCCCGATGTCGAATCGGCGAAAATTGCCACTCGCGCGCTGATCGACAATCCGTCACAGCAGGCGCCGCCCGCCTTCGTCGTTGGCGGCATCGAAGTGCGGGGCACCAGCGCAGTGGTTGACGGTGTGAGTGATCTTGCCGGCGCGATGGCGGCACTGCTGTCGGCACTCCCTGCGAACGGCTACGTCTCGATCCAGGCCTATGTTGACCGAGTTGCGCACGCATCTCTGGCGTCGTTACGTGATGAGGTGGCGAAGCGTTCAGGACGCCCAGTGACGTTCGGTTGGGGTCCGCGATTTCTCCACTCGACCGGCCAGTTCCATAAAGGTGGGCCAGCCGTGGGCGTATTCCTGCAGATTACGGCCGCCGAGCAGGCAGATCTGCAGATTCCGGATCGACCCTTCACGTTTGGCCAGCTCATCAGGGCGCAGGCCGACGGTGACGCGAGCGTTCTCGCGGATCACGGGCGACCTGTGCTCAGCCTGACGCTCGCGAACCCGACCGGGTCGCTGCCCGCGATTATCAGCGCACTCAACTGACTCGGGGTACCGAGCACTTTAGGAGCATCATGTCGCCCGTGAACATCACAGCGGATTCCAACCCGCTGAGGTTGCTTTCCGATCGCAGGCTCAATCGCATCGCGGGCCCCAGTGGGCTGGTGATTTTCGGTGTGACCGGCGATCTGTCGCGCAAGAAACTGATGCCAGCAGTGTACGACCTTGCTAATCGCGGTCTGCTCCCCCCCGGTTTCGCCCTGGTTGGTTTCGCGCGACGCGAATGGGAAAACCAGGACTTTGCCAAGGTCGTGTATGACGCCGTGAAACAGTATGCGCGGACACCTTTCGACGAAGATGTGTGGACCCAGCTTGCCCAGGGCATTCGTTTCGTACAGGGCGAATTCGATGACTCCGCGGCATTTGCGCGGCTTAAAGACACGATTGAGGAGCTTGATCGTGATCGAGGAACCATGGGCAATCATGCTTTCTACCTGTCCATACCGCCAAAATCCTTCCCCGAGGTGACCGAGCGGTTGCGTGATTCCGGACTGGCCGAGCAAAAAAACGGTGAGTGGCGTCGGGTTGTCATCGAAAAGCCATTCGGCAGCGATTTGACGACGGCTCGGGAGCTGAACGCTGTAGTCGAATCGGTCTTCCCTCCCGACAGCGTGTTCCGTATCGACCATTACCTCGGCAAAGAGACCGTTCAGAATATTCTGGCGCTGCGATTTGCAAACCAGCTCTACGAGCCCATCTGGAACGCAAACTACGTAGACCACATACAAATTACGATGGCCGAGGACGTGGGTGTCGGTGGTCGTGCGGGCTACTACGACGGTATCGGCGCTGCACGTGACGTCATCCAGAACCATCTGCTTCAACTGCTGGCACTGACGGCCATGGAAGAGCCCGTCTCGTTCGACGCCGCCGACCTTCGGGCCGAGAAGGAGAAAGTGCTCTCGGCAGTGCGGTTGCCGAAGGATCTGAGTAAGCACACGGCCCGCGGCCAGTACGCTGGCGGCTGGTCGGGCGGGGAGAAGGTCGTCGCATTCCTGGACGAAGACGGGATGAACCCGAAGTCGACGACAGAGACCTTTGCCGCCATCAGGCTCGACATCGGCACCCGGCGCTGGGCCGGGGTTCCGTTCTACCTGCGCGCGGGCAAACGGCTGGGGCGCCGGGTCACCGAGATAGCCGTGGTCTTCAAGCGGGCACCCCAATACCTGTTCGCCGAAAGCCAGACCTCTGCACTCGGTCAGAACGCGCTCGTGATCAGGGTGCAGCCTGACGAAGGCGTAACCATCCGGTTCGGTTCCAAGGTGCCGGGCGCAGGCATGCAGGTCCGCGACGTCACCATGGACTTTGGCTACGGGCACGCGTTTACTGAAGCCAGTCCGGAGGCATATGAGCGGCTCATCCTCGATGTCCTCCTGGGAGACCCTCCCCTGTTCCCTCGTCACCAGGAGGTGGAACTCAGCTGGAAAATCCTCGACCCGATCGAGGAGTACTGGGCGACCCAGGGCCAGCCTGAGCAGTATCGCCCGGGCACCTGGGGTCCGTCATCCGCCGATAAATTGATGGCCCGCGATGGCCGCACCTGGAGGCGACCGTGATCGTCGATCTGCCCAACACCACTACGAGTCAGATTCTGAAAACCCTCGTCAAGATTCGCGAAGAGGGCGGAGCCGTGGCTCTCGGTCGTGTCCTCACTCTCGTCATCACGACAAGCCTTGGCGAGGAGGAAGAAGCGATTGAGGCCGCCAACGATGCGTCGCGGGAGCATCCGATGCGGGTCATTGTGATCTCGACAGACCACGACATCTCACACAGGGCCGCCGAGGCCAGAGTGGATGCGCAGATCCGGGTGGGGGGTGACGCTGGAGCCAGCGAGGTCATCGTCGTGCGTGCGTACGGCGACGCGGCCGAGGACCAGGAAAGTCTCGTCACTGGACTGCTCTTGCCGGACGCCCCGGTCGTGGCGTGGTGGCCCGGCACTGCACCGGGAGCCGTTTCGCAGTCGGCCATCGGTCGCATCGCACAGCGCAGGATTACGGATGCCGCGGCCAGCCCCCAGCCCCTCACCGCAATCTCTACGATTGCAGAGTCGTACGAGCCGGGCGACACCGACTTCGCGTGGACCAGGCTCACCCTGTGGCGTGCACAGCTTGCCGCGGTGCTTGATCAGCCCCCCTACCAGCAAGTGACGGCAGTTGAAGTACACGGCTCCGTCGACTCTCCCTCAACCTTGCTTCTCGCGGCGTGGCTGCAGTTGCAGCTTCGCGTCGAAGTCACGCTGGGCGTCTCGAGTAAGTCGCATGGTACTAGTGGAATCCAGGGCGTGAAGCTCATCAGGGAGTCGGGCGCTATCGAACTCGAGCGGACCATGCCCAACGTGGCGACCCTGTCGCAGCCCAACCAACCCACCCATGACATCTCGCTACCTCGGCGCAGCCTTCGTGACTGTCTTGCCGAAGAGCTTCGTAGGCTCGACCCTGACGAGCTTTTTGGTGAGGTAGTCAGGCACGGGGTAAGCCAACTCGGCAAGCCCGAAAAGACATCGCGTGCGAAGGGTGCACGCTGATGACCAACGAGCGACGCGTCATCGTCCATCCGGATAGAACTTCGCTGTCGGCTGCTGTCGCGGCCCGGTTCGTTTCGAAGGCAGTCGAACTGATCGCCGAGTTCGGTGAGGCGTCCATAGTCTTGACCGGCGGCACCATGGGCGCTGCGGTCCTCGAGGCGATCAACTCCTCCCCCGTGCGCGACTCCGTCGACTGGAGCCGCGTCAACATCTGGTGGGGTGACGAGCGGTGGCTGCCTGCGGGCGACCCTGATCGCAACGAAACCCAGGCGCGAGCGGCCCTGCTCGATCACGTGGCACTCGATCCGGCGCGAGTACACGCCTTTGCGGCATCCGACAGTGGCCTCGACCTTGATGCTGCTTCGGATGCCTATGCGAAGGAGATCATCGCGCACAGCCCGGCGAATGCCTCCATGCCACACTTTGACATCACCTTCCTGGGCATGGGCCCCGACGGTCATATCGCGTCACTTTTCCCTGAGCGAGGCGGGATTCGCGAACGTGATAGGGCCGTCATCTCTGTGCGCACATCGCCAAAGCCACCCCCGGAACGGCTCAGCATGACGCTCGTCGCGATTAACTCATCCGCTCGGGTCTGGCTTGTTGTCGCCGGGGCGGACAAAGCCTCGGCGCTGGGCCTGACCCTCGCTGGCGCCAGCGTCAATGAGGTGCCAGC
>NZ_JANLVV010000365.1:0-4991 GCF_031364185.1 Salinibacterium sp.
ATCGTGTTCCTCTGGACCCCGCCGCACTATTGGCCGCTGTCGATGAAGTACCGTGCCGACTACCAGGCCGTGAACGTGCCCATGCTCGCCGTGGTACGAGGTCGCGCCGTGGTCGGCCTCCAAGTGATCCTGTATGCATGGGCAACGGTCGCATGCTCACTGCTGCTGATCCCGATCGGCGGCATGGGCATTCTGTACACGGTCGTCGCGCTGGGTAGCGGAGCCTGGTTCATCATCGAATCGCATCGGCTCTACAGCACCGCGATTCGGCATGGCGAGGTGCGGCCCATGCGCGTCTTTCACAGTTCGATCAGCTACCTGACGCTCGTATTCGTCGCGGTAGGCATCGACCCGCTCCTGCCGTTCTAGACGAAAACGCGCTCGGCTTCGACCTCAGTGTGCGGCGGCGGTGCTGTTGGGGTTGCCCTCAGCGAGAGTAGAACCACAGTCATGGACGCGGCCAGAGCTCCGGCAAGAATCATGTGGATGCCCACCAGAACCTCGGGCAGGCCGAGCCTCGCCTGGGCCACGCCGACGATGACCTGCACGGCCTCGATCAGAAGCAGCGCGAAGATCCAGCGTCGCTCGATGGGGAATCGGATAATGACGACCGCGAGCAAAACGCTGAGGCCAACCGTGACGTACGCGGGCCAGCTGTGCACGTGCTGCAGGAACGCCGGATCGAGGCCATTCCTCGGCGCTGGCTCGTCAGGATTCGAATTATCGCCAGCATGGGGCCCGGAGCCGGTGGTCAGGATGCCGACCGCGACGGTCACGGCGACGGACGCCGCCGTGAGTCTCCCCAGCACGACCACCCGGGGCGGCACCAGCAGTTCGCCCCCACGGGCGCCGTTGTATACCCGCCACACGAGCGTCGACGTCACGGACACGAGCACGACCGACACCGCAAAATGCGCACCCACCACGTAGGGGTTGAGTCCGGTGAGGACGGTGATTCCCCCCAGGACGGCCTGGAACGGGATGCTGAGCCCCTGCAGCAGGGTGAGGCGGAACAGATCGCGACGTTGACGACGAAATCTAATGACCGAGAGGAATGCAGCGATGGTGATCGCAGCGAGAACAAACGTCAGCAGCCGGTTGCCGAATTCGATGAACCCGTGGATGCCCATCTCGGGCGTATTCACGAAGGAGCCATCGGTGCATTGGGGCCAGGTTGGGCACCCCAGTCCGGATGCCGTCAGCCGAACTGCACCGCCCGTGCCGATCAACGCCAACTGGAACGCGAGCGACAGCCACGCCGTCACTCTCACACGCCGATCGACACCGGTAGGCAATCTGTCGATTAGTCCGGTCACCATGCGATTCACCACGAAAATTCAGTCCTTCCAACCAATCCATGACATCTTAGGCAGCCTCCGCTGTGTGTCTGGCCGTGGCCCGCACCCGGAGTCTGGTTGTTTGCCGCCATATCCGGTCAATACCGCTCAGTCCCTGTAAGATTGGGGGTGTTCTCTGCACGCGACCGTGCCGATCAGTCAATGTTGACGACGGGCCATCATGCCCCGTCCTGCCCTCAAAATGACAGGCCGTGAAATGCTGCCGTCACCAGCATCCGCAAGCATGAGCGACACGCAGCGAGCTGCACACGGCGAGTTGCACACAGCGAGCTGCACACAGCGGGAACTATTGCGAAGGAATGCCGCGGCAGCCACCTCGGTTAGCCACGGTAGGAAAGAGGAAAGCAATGACTGACGTTCTGATTGATCGCCCTGAGCTAAACGGTCTCGGGCAGTACGAGTTCGGGTGGTCAGACTCCGACTCGGCAGGAGCCTCTGCGCGCCGCGGAATCAACGAGGAAGTCGTCACCGACATCTCCCGCCTCAAGAATGAACCCGAGTCGATGCTCAAGCTGCGATTGAAGGGGCTCGAACTGTTCCGTCGCAAGCCCATGCCCACGTGGGGCGCTGACCTTTCCGGGATCGACTTCGAGAACATCAAATACTTCGTCCGCTCCACCGAGAAGCAGGCGCAAAGCTGGGAAGACCTTCCCGAAGATATCCGCAATACGTACGAGAAGCTGGGAATTCCCGAGGCAGAGCGAAAGAGGCTTGTCTCGGGCGTGGCCGCTCAGTACGAGTCTGAGGTGGTGTTTCACTCCATCAACGCCGAACTCGAAGCGCAGGGCGTCATCTTCATGGATACCGATACTGCGCTGCGTGAGCATCCCGAATTCTTCGCCGAATACTTCGGAACCGTCATACCCGCAGGCGATAATAAGTTCGCGGCGCTCAACACCGCAGTGTGGTCGGGCGGATCTTTCGTCTACGTCCCCAAAGGCGTCCACGTTGAAATCCCGCTGCAGGCCTATTTCCGCATCAACACGGAAAACATGGGGCAGTTCGAGCGCACCTTGATCATCGCCGACGAAGGCTCGTACGTGCACTACATCGAGGGATGCACGGCGCCTATCTACAAGTCTGACTCGCTGCACTCCGCCGTAGTGGAAATCATTGTCAAAAAGAATGCCCGAGTTCGCTACACGACAATCCAGAACTGGTCGAACAACGTCTACAACCTCGTGACGAAGCGCGCTATTGCTCACGAGGGAGCCACGATGGAGTGGATCGACGGCAACATCGGCTCGAAAGTGACGATGAAGTACCCGTCGATCTATCTGGTGGGGGAGCACGCCAAGGGTGAAACCCTGTCGGTCGCGTTTGCAGGCCCGGGCCAGCACCAGGACGCTGGCGCAAAGATGATTCACATGGCGCCGTACACGACGTCATCCATCGTCTCGAAGTCCATCGCGCGCGGCGGAGGTCGAGCCGGGTACCGGGGCGAAGTGCGCGTGGATGAGAAAGCCCATCACTCTGCCAATACGGTTCGCTGCGACGCTCTACTGGTCGACACGTTCTCACGGTCCGACACGTACCCGTCCATTGACATCCGCGTGGATGATGTACAGCTGGGGCACGAGGCGACCGTGTCTCGCGTCAGCGCGGAACAGCTCTTCTACCTGCAGTCGCGCGGAATGCCTGAGGATGAGGCGATGGCCATGATCGTCCGTGGCTTCATCGAGCCGATCGCGCGTGAACTGCCCATGGAATATGCGCTCGAGCTCAATAAGCTCATCGAGATGAGCATGGAAGGGTCCGTCGGATAGTGTCACTCGTCACCACCCCCGAACAGCAGGGCGCGAAAGCGCACAGCGACGGCGGATGGGGTGAACCCGGGTATGTTCCGGTTCAGACCCGTTCGGCGCGCTTTTCTTCGGTCGAGCACAGCGACTTTCCGAAGGTCACCGGTCTCGAGTCCGACTGGAAGCTCACGCCGGTTTCCCTTGTCAGGTCGCTCATCGACGGAGAACTCAACGGAGCACACTACGACTACGTCGCTGACGTGCGGCCCGGAGTAGTCATCGAGTGGATCGACCGCACTGACCCTCGGATCGGAAGCGCCGGCATCCCGGAAGAACGCGCATCGGCCAACGCCTGGTCGAGCTTCGATGAGGCGCTCGCCATCACGGTTACCTCGGAAGAACACGTCACCGTGACCCTCACCCGCTCGGGCCTGGGCTCGGCGCCACGCGCCGCGCACATGCTCATTATCGCGAAGCCGAATAGCAATGCGACGGTCATCCTCGAATCGTCTGGTCCTGCAACCCTCAGCGAGAACGTTGAAGTTGTGGTCGAAGACGGCGCGACTCTGACGGTGGTGTCACTGCAGGAATGGGCAGATGATGCCCAGCACCTCTCGAGTCATTTCGCGACCGTCGGCCGCGACGCCCGACTCAAGCACATCGTCATCTCGCTCAGTGGCGCCGTGGTGCGTCTCAACCCGTCGGTGCATCTCTCGGGAGAGGGTTCGGACGGCGATCTCTACGGTCTCTACTTCGCCGACGCCGGCCAGCATTTCGAGCAACGGGTCTATCTCCACCACGTTGCCCCGAACACCAAAGGCCGCGTCAACTACAAGGGGGCGCTGCAGGGCAAGGGTGCCCGAGCGGTCTGGGTGGGTGACGTGCTTATCGGTCCGGATGCTGCCGGCACAGACAGCTACGAACAGAACCGTAACCTCGTTCTCACCGAGGGCACCAGGGCAGACTCGATCCCAAACCTGGAGATCGAAACCGGAGACATCCTGGGGGCTGGCCACGCCAGCGCGACCGGTCGTTTTGACGACGAGCAGCTCTTCTACCTTCAGGCTCGGGGCATTACCGAAGCCGAGGCGCGTCGCCTCGTCGTGATCGGTTTTCTTTCCGAAATTGTCCAGAAGATTGGCAACCCCGAGCTGGAAGCCCGACTGCACTCTGCCATCGAAGCCGAACTCTCGCTCACCGGGGTGGTTATCCCATGAGCGCCGAGCGCGTCTGCACCACGGCCGAACTCCAAGAGAACAAGGCCTTCCGTGTGGTGCTGGATGGCACCGCCATTGTCGTGGTCAAAGATTCGAGCGGTGCCGTGCATGCCATCGGTGATACCTGCACTCACGGAGACATCTCGCTGGCCGAAGGATTTGTCGAAGATGAGACAATCGAGTGCTGGGCGCACGGCTCACAATTCTCGCTCTCCACCGGCAAACCCCTCAACCTCCCGGCTTACGAGCCGGTGCCGGTGTTCGACGTGGTAGTCGACGACTCAGGTGTTGTCTACATCGACCCCGCCAACTCAACCCTGGCCTCCTGACCCGGCACGGTCACGGCCCTAAAGGAAATAGAACAATGTCAGTACTTGAAGTCAAAGATCTCCACGTCAGCGTTGAGACAGAACAGGGCACCAAGCGGATCCTGAACGGGGTCAACCTGTCGATCGCGCAGGGTGAGATTCACGCCATCATGGGGCCGAACGGATCGGGCAAGTCAACGCTCGCGTACTCCATTGCCGGGCATCCCAAGTATCACGTCGAGAGTGGCACAGTCCTGCTTGACGGCGTCGAGGTGCTCACCATGAGCGTCGATGCGCGCGCCCGAGCCGGCCTGTTCTTGGCCATGCAATACCCGGTTGAGATTCCCGGGGTGCGGATGGCCGACT